>NZ_CDWWEW010000448.1:0-3231 GCF_977966315.1 Frankia sp. CeRuru1 | reverse complement strand
GGCCGGGGCCGGGGCCGGGACCAGGGCCGGACCTTGATCCTGGCCGGGGACCCGGCGATCCACCCGCGGTGTTCTGGCAGCTGCACGCCCACTTCTATCCGCCGTTGCTGCGCTCCCCGACTATTCGCAAGCATCAGGTCGGCTATGAGATGCTCGCCGACGTGCAGCGCGACCTCACCCCGGAGGCCGCCGCGGACCGGCTGCGCGCCGTCATGGCTCCCGTCGCCGCGAACCGGGCCTGAGCCGAGCCCGCGCGGCCGTAGTCATCCCGCGTGCCGCAGGGCCCACGACTCCCCGACACTGGCGTCATGAGAGCCGCCGAGCATCCGGCCGCCGAGCATCCGGCCACCGAGCGTGCGGTGCGCGCGTTCGTCGAGACCTACGGAGAGCGGCCCACCCACCTCGTCCGCGCGCCCGCCCGGGTGAACCTCATCGGCGAGCACACCGACTACAACGACGGCTTCTGTCTTCCGGTGGCCATCGACCGGGAGCTGTGCATCGCCTTGCGCCGTAACGAGGCACCCGAGCTCCGGCTGGTGTCCGAGCAGGATGCGGTGCCCGCCGTGATCCCGCTGCCGCCGCCGGGCCTCGACACCCCGGTGTCCGCCCGGGCACCCGGATGGGTCCGGTATGTCGAAGGCGTCGCGGTGATGCTGGCCGCCGAGTCGGCCTCCCGCGCCGCCGCCGGATCGGGGGCCTCCCGCGCCGCCGCCGGATCGGGGGGCTCCCGTGCCGCCGCCGGGTCAGGCTTCCCGGCCGGAGGGGGCCCGGTGCCCTGGCGTGGCACGCTGGCCAGCGACATCCCCGTCGGTGCGGGACTGTCCTCCTCGGCCGCGCTGGAGCTGGCCGTCGCCCTGGCCGGTGCGCATCTCGCCGGCTTGACGCCCTCGCCGACGGAGCTCGCCCTGCTCGCCCAGCGGGCGGAGAACCTCTGGGTGGGGGCGGCGACGGGCCTGCTCGACCAGCTCGCCTGCGCCGCGGGCGTGGCCGGCCACGCGCTGCGGATCGACTGCCGCACGCTGACGACCGAGCCGGTGCCGCTGCCGGGCGGGCTGGCCGTGGTGGTCATCGACACCGGCTCGCGCCGACAGGTGGTGACCAGCGAGTACGCCACCCGACGGGCGGAGTGTGAGCGGGCGGCGCGGGCGCTGGGCGTCGCCGCGTTGCGGGACCTCACGCCCCGGTCGATGGACGAGGCGGTGGCCCGGCTCGGCAGGTCCGCCCGGTCGGATGGGACAACCCGGCTGGGCGGAGCGGCCGGCGGGACCGGTCTGGACCCGGTCGCGCTGCGCCGAGCCCGGTTCGTCGTCGCCGAGAACGCCCGGGTCGACGCCGTCGCCGTGGCACTGCGCGCGGGCGACGCCCCAACGGCCGGGCGGCTGTTGCTGGCGGGGCATCGCGGGATCCGGGAGGACTTCGAGGTGTCGGGTCCGGAACTCGATGCGGCGGTCCAGGCGGCTTCGGCGGCTCCGGGGTGCTTCGGGGCCCGGATGACCGGCGGTGGTTTCGCGGGCTGTGCGGTGGCCCTCGTCGACAGGTCCCGGCTGACCGCCTTCACCGAGGCGTTCGAACCGGCGTACACCGCGCTGTCCGGCCGGCGGGCCGTGCTGCACATCTGCTCGGCGGTCGCCGGCACGTCCGTCCTGGACCTCGGGTAGTGACCGGGGAACGTCCGTCCCACCAGCTACGCCGTCGACGTCAGCCGCCGCACCCCAAAACCTGACTGACCACCTCAACCGGCACGATCTATCAGCGTGACCACATCCGTTCTCCTGATCACCGGGGCTTCCTCCGGCATCGGCGCCGCGACAGCGCGACTCGCCGCCAGCAAAGGGTGGCGCCTCATCCTCGCCGCCCGCTCTCACCATGCCCTTCACGAACTTGCCGCGGAACTGGGCGGCCCAGCCCGGGCCGTGGCAGCCCCCTGCGACATCAGCGACTGGGACCAGGTCACCACTCTGCCCACGCTCGCCCACGGCGCGTTCGGTCGACTCGACGCGGTGTTCGCCAACGCCGGCTCCTTCACCGCCACCTCCTTCCTGCGCGGCACCGGATCCCCGCAGCAGTGGCGCGAGATGGTGCTGACCAACGTCTACGGAACCGCCCTCGTCGCCCGGGCCACCCTGCCCACCCTCGTGCAGTTCCGGGGACACTTGGTGCTCACCGGTTCGGTGGCCGGCCGCATCACCGTCCCCGGGCAGCTCTACTCCGCCACCAAGTGGGCCGTCACCGCCATGGCCCAGTCCAGCCGAGCCGAGGTCACCAGTACCGGCGTGCGTGTCACCCTCATCCAGCCGGGACTCGTTAAAGCCGGCGAAACATCGCCCGACCGGGCCACCGACCCGAAACTCGGCACCACTGACGTCGCCCGTGCGGTCCTGTTCGCACTCGAGCAATCCGATACCGTCGATATCAACGAGATCGTCGTCCGGCCCACCGGTCAACAGCCACACCGCTGAAGGTCTACCTGGCCCGTCCAGCAGATAGGGGATGGCGTGGCTCGGCGTCGAGATAGGCAACCAGGACTCGATACTCTAAAATTCCGATCATGGCTCTGACCTGGGCCGTTGCACTACCGCCGGATCGCTGCAGAATCGGCCCACGATCCACCGCCGATCATGCCTTCAACCTGCGACTTTACTTTCGGGGTCGGGTCTCTGATCATCCCTGGAGGGATCGCAACGGTTGTGTCCGACTGTTGGATATCGAGGACAGGCGGGTCGCTGATCACCCCTGGAGGGATCGCAACGCGTGCATTCCGGCCGTGACGAGTGCCCCTCCGCTGGTCGCTGATCATCCCTGGAGGGATCGTGGTGGGGCACGGCGGGCCGGTAGCGGTGGGATCATGACTGGGAGCCTCAGGGACGGGAGAAGACTGTGATGTCCGAGGAAACCGCTGGCCCGTCAGGTGAATCTGCGGCCGAGCGTGAATCGGGGGCGCGGCCGCCAGCCGGTCGGGAACCGTCCGGGCAGCCGGCGCCCGATGCCGACGCGGGGCGCGACGCCGATACGGGGGCGGATGAGGCTCGGGCGACGTTTGAGGGCAGGTTCGACCTCCGTCCGGTCGACTGGGACGGCTCGTTCTCCCGAGTATGGAACGCGCGGCATGGCCAGGAGTTGACGAATGAGCTTGCCGCCGAACAGGAGCGGCGGGAGAACCGGAAGTGGTTCGAGCGGTATAGACAGGAGCTGCTGGACCAGATGGATGCGGAGTCCGCCCGGGAAGAGGCG
>NZ_CDWWEW010000447.1:0-3855 GCF_977966315.1 Frankia sp. CeRuru1 | reverse complement strand
CGGTAAATGGTGCGCATGATGGTCTCCCTTTTCGGTGTGTTCTTGGATGGTTTTCTCTTCCGCCCCGTCACATGCGGTCAGCGTAGCTGCGCAGTAATAGGGCGAGCTCGGGGCAAGGCTGCGAGCTGGAGCCGGTGGGCGGTATCCAGCTCTGCGTGGTATTGGCGGTTGAGCCGCTCGGCGTGCTCCAGGTCGAGCGCCTTGGCTTTCGCGGCCAGACCGGAAACGGCAGCGCAGCGTGCCTCGGTGACGGCAAGTCCGATCTCCTGCTCACGGGGCAGCAAGGTCTCTTTCTGGTCCGGCAGGGCCTTCTCACGGAGCTCGGCAGGGCTGCGGTAAGGGCGACCGGCGGCGCGCATACATTCAGCCCACGGTTTGACGGCCTGGTCGAACCGCGGGTCTGCCAGCACGTGCTGTGAGCGGACCTGCGGGAGGGATTCCATGGTTACCTTCGCCTGGAACCAGGTAGGAAGGTCACCGTAGAGGGTGCGCTCGGCTTCCGACTGACAGCCCTGGGAGCTGCGCTGCAGCACCATGCCGTCAGGAGCGCGAGCGGTGACTTCAACAGGGTTCTGACCGTTTGCGGCCTTCAGGGCCTGCGCTCGGCGGGTGGGCGGCAGAGAGCGGAAGTACTTCTGGTTGACATCGGACTCGCGGGCCTTGGCCAACTCATCCTGAATGTCACTGCCGTAGCCGTGCCGGCGAGCCCAGGACAGATCATCGATGACGTAGGGAAACTCTCGGGCGTCGGGGACGGGAAACTGGGGAACGGGGTGATAGTTGAAGCCGTGTGCCCCCATGCAGTTGCGCAGCAGGATTTGTTCCGCCTCATACAGCGTGGTCTTATCCTGCGCGGTGAGTTCCCGCACCACCGGACTGAGGCCCGGGCCGCTGACGTGCTCCTGCTGTTGCCCGGACACGCCACCCAGCACGCCTGCACTCGCCGTGGAGACGGCGAATGCTGTGGCCAGCAGAAGCCCCGCGTTGCGCCTCAGTCTTTTCATGACGACCCTCCCTTCCGCTGTCATGCGCGGGAAGCTAATATCGCTTCTTCTTTCTTTTCGTGAGGGCAGCATAGATCGGGTACACCGGCGTGTGACCCTGCCAGATGACAGGGTCACACCAGAACCAGAATCTGAAACTTGATGCCGTCAGACGGCACGGCGGGCTGCCCTGCACCTCTGGTGATCCATGGTGATCCAGGTGGTGGGCAAACACCTTCGGCGGGCATCCCGCATGGTGAGCGCCCGCCTGCTCTGTGCCAGGTTCACGCCGGACCCTCCCCACCCCACCAAAAACGCCGATAATGAGCATTATGTCAAGTAGAGCCGGTCGCAGGGTCTCCCCTCCTCGGCACCGTGCCGCTCAGCCGCAGTTGATCGACCGGCCCGGATGAACGTGACACACCTCGACCCACACACGTCGAACCCCGCCGCCGCCGGTCATCCGGAGCTTCCACGCCAGCTCTACGAGGCTTTCACGTCTACTAATGATCAACTGGTTTGGCTCCCACTCCCCTGATGCTGTTTGGGGTTTTTATTTTTGATCATGGGATGCGAAGTGTCGTCAACACCGTTGATTATCTTGAAACGAGACGGTAGACGATTGTGCGAGCGCTGGCTGGACTCCATCGGCCAGCCGTCGGCCGACGAATTTGGGGGACCTAGGCACGGTCTGCGGTCCCCAAACCGTGACTGGCTCCCCATAATTCGGCCACCGTCCGGATAACCTCCCCACCCGATGCGCCTACCCAGAGGCTCCGGGTGACCGGGCGGGCAGGTTGTGCAGACCGGCCTGGGCGGCGGCCGCCGTGCAGTATCCGGTGGACGGCGGCCAGATCCCAGCTGGCGCCGATCCGGATACCGGCGGCGAGCGGCACGCGCGCCGCGGACCGCGCCGACCACCAGACCCAGCGGGGTGCCAGCAACGCCTCGATCCCGGCGAGCACCCGCGCGATCTGGCCGGCCCCGGCCAGCGGATCCCGGCGGGCGAACCCGTCGGCCCGCAGCCGGGCGAGCCGGCCCGACTCCGGGTAGGACGGGGATGCCAACGTCACTGGTCGATTCTCACCGGCGGGCCCGACAGTTCACGCCCCTCCGGACCGCTTCTCACGGTCGCCGCACCGGTGCTCACGGTAGCAGCACCAGGGTCCGCGGCGCCTCCAGCGGCCGGTGGCAGCCCGGTGACGCGACGCGCCCGAAGAGCTACAAAGCCGAAATGCCCACGTTGGAAACGTTGAGCGGCAAGAATCCGACGACGGGAGATCGGAACCTTCGCGGGAAGAGGCGGTTTCATGGCAGGGCGGGACAGCGAGTACGAACGCCCCATCCTGCTCAGCTGCGGCGGCTGCGACGTACGCTGGACGGCGCTGACCGCGGCGCACTGCCCGTCCTGCCACGAGACCTTCGCCGGCACCACCACCGGCTTCGACGCGCATCGGGTGAAGGGGACCTGCCTTTCCCCGGAACGGGCCGGGTTGCGCCGCGACCGCGGATACTGGCTCAGCGGAGACGAACAGCCGCCCGGCCGCATCCTGCGGGTCTCCGACCGGCGGGGCGGTTCGGCCGGCCCCGCGGGCGCCGCCGGCGGCGGCGGCGGAGGCGGAGGCGGCGGAGGCGGCGCGGTACGGATGGCCGGCTGACCGAGCCCTCCCCTCACCGGACGGTAGGCGGATCCCACCTGCCGCCTGCGGCCGGGACTGGATGGCCGAGCCGGTCGCAGCAGGCACGACGCCAGGCACGACGCCAGGCATGGTGGTAGGGACGTGCCACCGTCACGGTGTAGTGGACGGACGGGGTAAAGGATGCCCGTCAGTGAAGATTCGACCGAGGTGGCACGCTCAAAGCCCGTGCCGGTTTTTCTCCGGCCAAGCTACGACGTTCGGCGTCGTTTCTCAAAGGACCGCGCCCGCGTCCACGCGGCGGGCGGCGATCCGTTTGGCGGTGGGCCACCGCACGTCGTGCACCCAGCCGAGCTTCTCGAACAGGCGGATGAGTGCGGCGCTGGGATCGATCTGGCCGGGCAGGACGCCGTGGCGGGCGCTGGTGGGGTCGGCGTGGTGCAGGTTGTGCCACGACTCCCCCAGCGAGGGTATGGCCAGCCACCACACGTTGCTGGAGCGGTCCCGGGCCGCGAACGGTCGGGTGCCGATCGTGTGGCAGATCGAGTTGATGGAGAAGGTGACGTGGTGCAGCAGCGCGATACGGACCAGCGCCCCCCAGAACAACGCGGTCGCCGCCCCGGTCCAGGACATGCTCCACAGGCCACCGACCAGCGGCGGCAGCAGCACCGAGGCGGCGACGAGCCAGGGGAACCGGGCCGAGATCGCCGCGATGTCCCGATCGGCGAGCAGATCCGGGCAGAACTTCTCCGGCGCGGTCCGTTCCGGGTGGAAAAGCCATCCGACATGGGCGTGTAGGAACCCTTTCGCCAGGCCCCTGCCGTGATGACCGAAACGCCACGGTGAATGCGGATCGGCCGCCTGGTCGGAGTATTTGTGATGCCGCCGGTGAGCCGCGACCCAGTCGGTCACCCCCATTTCGATGGCGAGGCTCCCGGCGACGGCGAGGATTATCCGCAGCGGCCGGCCGGTCCGGAAGGAACCATGCGTGAACAGCCGGTGGTAGCCCACGGTGACACCGAATCCGGTGATCAGGTACATGACGGCGCCGATGACCAGGTCGTGCCAGCCCAGCCCCCATCCCCAGGCCAGCGGGACCGCGGCGAGCAGGGCAAGCAGGGGCACGACGATGAAGAACGCGAGCAGGACCTGCTCACCGAGGGTCTTCGGCTGGTCCGCCAGGTCGGGGCGGGGCGACCGCCTCGGCCTGGTGGCCCTGGCCGGGAGCGGCGGCC
>NZ_CDWWEW010000446.1:0-3888 GCF_977966315.1 Frankia sp. CeRuru1 | reverse complement strand
CGCGTTGACGGAGTGGCCCGGGTGGACGCCCCGGACGGCAGCTACCTGGACGGCCGGCGGCTGGGTGGGGCGACGCCCGCGGCGCGCCCACGCCAGGCCGTCGCGGATGCCGTCTATCTATCGGTGGTTCCGGCCGTCGAACCGATCTCCGCCGAAGGCACCCGGCTGGTACGCGGCCTGCGTGCGGTCCCGGCGCCGTTCCCGGCCCTCGTCGGCGGCCAGGCGGCCGAGCGGGTCGACACGATCGACGCAATCGCCTCCCGAGCCCCGCTGGCCGGCGCGGTAATCGCGCTGGTTACCTTCGTCGCGTTGTTCCTCATGCTCGGTTCCATCGTCGTACCGCTGTCCGCGCTGGCGCTGAACATGCTCACGATGGCGGCGGTCTTCGGGCCACTCGTGTGGATCTTCCAGGACGGTCATCTCGCCGGCCTGTTGGACGTCACCGCGACCGGCAGCCTGCCCGCCGGCATCCCGGTGCTCGTGTTCTGCGTGGCCTTCGGCGTGTCCATGGACTACGGCGTGTTCCTGCTCTCCAGGGTCAGAGAGGAGTACGACCGGACCGGCGACCCGATCGGCTCGGTGGCGACGGCGCTCGGCCACACCGGACGGATCGTGACCTTCGCGGCCCTGCTGCTCGCCGTCGTCTTCGCGGGCTTCACGACCTCGTCGGTCGCCGCCCTGAAGCTGCTCGGGCTGGGCCTCGCGCTGGCGGTGCTGCTCGACGCCTACGTGGTGCGCGGCCTGCTGGTGCCCTCGGTACTCCGGCTCGTCGCGCCGATCGCGTGGTGGGCGCCGGGACCGCTGCGTCGCCTGCAGGAGCGGATCGGCCTGACCGAACACGCCAGGCCACCGGCCGATCCGTCGACGGCCTCTTCCCTGGCCGTGCCCGAACCAGCCCGGCCAGCCGAGACAGCCCAACCGGACCGGCGGTGAGGGAGACCGGAATCCGATGTCACCGTCGGCCCGCAGCACCCCGACCGTGAATCCACCGGTTCCGGATGCCGTCCGGAACCAGTGGCCCGGCAGGCCTCGACCGCCCGGTCGCAAGGACCGCGGCGGCGTGCTCGCCGTCGTCCTCCCACCAGCCGCCTTCCTTCTCCTGCTGGCGCTGCTCCTGCTAACGCTGCTCCTGCTGGCACTGCTCCTGCTGGCACTGCCGGTACTCGGTCCCGGCAAGGTATGGGCCGGCTGGGGCGGCCGGATCACCGACACCGCACGCCCGGCGCCGGCTCGGATCGTGCTCTGGGGCGACTCGCTGGCCTGGGAGGCCCGGGAGACGTTCAGCCGGCTCGCGACAGAGGGCGGCGCGCAGGTTCTGGTACGTACCTTCGGTGGGACCGCGCCCTGCGACTGGCTCGCCGATGTCGATGTCCAGATCCGCGCCTGGCGGCCGACGGTCGCCGTGCTGGCCTTCTCCGGAAACACGATATCGGCGTGCATGCGGGGACGCGACGTCGCGACGGCCTACCCCGCCGACACCGGTGCCGCCGTCCGGTTGTTACGCGAGGCCGGGGTACAGGTCCGTCTCGTGGTGGCGCCACCCCGGCCCGACCAGCCCGTCCGCGCGGACGGGATGACCGACCTCGACCGGATGTGGCGGGCGATCGCCGCGGCGCACGACGGCACGGAAGTCGTCTTCGCCGACCTTGCGGTCACCATGCGCGGACGGTGGAGCGACCGGCTGCCCTGCCAGGCCGGTGAGCCCTGCCGACCGGACGGCACCGTGGTCGTCCGCGGACCCGACCACGTCCACTTCTGCCCGGTGACCGTACCCGTGATGATCCCCTGCCCAGTGTTCAGCGCGGGGGCCGAGCGCTACGGAGCCGCGATGGCCGCCGCCGCACTCCCTTCCCTGAATCGGGTGCACGGTACCACCAGGGAGCCGCCCGCCGTATCCTGGTGATCATGGTTCGCGTCGGCTGCAACGGTAACGGGGACACCCGCGAGAAGGTGCTATCAGGGGCGGGGTCAAACGGTCGTAGCGACGCCTCGATAGGATGATCGTGACGGCGTCGAGGGCCTGGATGGTGGATGGGCCGGCGGGAGCAGTTGACGGTTGAGGATCGGGAGCTGATTTCCCGGGAGTTGAGCCGGGGCGCTCGGTCGGTGCTGCATCTCGCCGAACCCCTACCCGCGGCCCTGGCTGCGGGCGACGAGATCGGCGAGGAACTGCTTTCCCCCAAGCGGCTCCACGACCTCCGCCACAGCTCGGTTTCGATCATGCTGTCTGCGGGAGTCGACATCACGATCGCCTCGAAGGTCGTCGGTCACTCTTCGACGTCAGTCACCGGGAACCTGTACGCGCATCTGTTGCGGTCGACCAGCCAGCAGGCGGCGGAGACGGTGGCCGCCGCGATCCCGCGCACAACGGTTTGTCCTCACCCTGTCCTCACCACCGGAACCAACGGCGGCGGGATCGTGAAGGGCGGAAGCTTCGGGCCTGGTCAGGGGCCTGCCCGTAAAGGACAGACCCCCGCCAAACGAGTGGAGCTTCTCCGGCACTACTCCAAAAATCTTGGTCTGCTCGACGACCTCCGTTGGCTACTCAAAGTAGTCAAAGATGCGGAGAGTGACGACGAGCCGGATGAGCTAGATCTGTGCGACCAGGCCAACGGTCGCGGCGGGGGACGCCTATGACGGGTGCGGACAGGGCAGCGCCCTGGCTCGGCACCATCCTCGTCGGAGACGTCCGCGATCGACTGGCCGAGCTACCACCTACCTCAGTCGACACAGTGATCACCAGCCCGCCCTACTACGGCCTCCGCGACTACGGCGCCACCGGGCAGCTCGGACTGGAACCCGACGTCAACCAGTGGGTCGATGACCTGCGGACCGTCATGACCATGGTCGCACGGGTACTCAAGCCCGCCGGCGTCGTCTGGCTGAACCTCGGCGACGGCTACGCCCGCCACGCTCGCGAGGGCGCGCCGATGAAGAGCCTGTTACTCGGGCCGGAGCGCCTGGCCCTGACGCTGATTGCCGACGGGTGGATGCTACGTAACAAGGTCATCTGGGCCAAGACCAACCCCATGCCGACGAGCGTGACCGATCGCCTGAACACCACGCATGAAGTGATCTACCTCTTCACCCGGAGCCGGCACTACTTCTTCGATCTCGATGCCATCCGAGTACCTCATGCAACTGGCCAGTTCGCCGCGCAAGGCCGGGCGGCCGGGCGCGTCTACCCGCCAGAATCGGCGGTTGCTACCATCCGTCAGACCAGACGGACACAGCGCAACACCGGGCTGGGTCGACTGAAGACCCTGGGGATTGCTGGTCATCCACAAGGCAAGAACCCTGGCGACGTCTGGCACCTGGCCACAGCCGGCTATCGGGAAGCGCACTTCGCCACCTTCCCGCTCTCCCTCGTCGAGCGTCCGCTGCTGGCAAGCGTTCCCGAACGAGTGTGCGAACGGTGCGGCGAGCCGTGGCGCCGCGCCTCGACTCGCCAGAACCCGCACGGTGCAGCACCTGCCGTCCTGGGCCCTGTCTGTGACTGCCAGGCCGACTACCGGCCGGGCATCGTACTCGATCCGTTCCTGGGCGCAGGCACGGTCGCGGTAGCCGCAGAACGCCACGGCAGGGACTGGGTCGGCATCGAGATCAACCCCGCGTACGCCGCCATGGCAGAGGAGAGGATCACGCGGGAACGCTTGAAGATCGCATCGGCCGAGCGAGCTACTCGTACTGAAGCTGTACGCCCGTACGATCCGCGAGCAGCGTGATGGCTTGATCGTGACGGTCAAGCTGAGCGTCTCGCGCAGCGTTGTCGGTTACGGCGTTCTCGACTTGGGCAGCGAGGGAATCGACAGCTCCGTGGAGTGACTGAGGAGTGAATTACCGGACCACGGAGGGGCTGGGTCGGGGCGTGCGGGATCGCGCGGGGAC
>NZ_CDWWEW010000445.1:0-3917 GCF_977966315.1 Frankia sp. CeRuru1 | reverse complement strand
CGGGTGATCACCAGGATCAGTGCGTCGGTGGAGACGATTCTGGTCTTCGACTGGGGCACGATGCTCTCGATGCCCGGCATCGCCTCCTTCAGGGCGCGGGCGGCGTCGGCGTCGGCGTCGTCGTAGAAGACCGTCGTCACCGGGACGTTGTAGATCGACTGGTAGTTGCCCACCCGCTCGACCCGGAACCCGGCCGACTCGACCTGCTTGGCGGCCACCTCGGCGAGCCCGGCGACCCGCGAGTTGTTCAGGACGACCACCGGGGCCGTGGCCTTCGGTCCCGGCGGGGCCGGCGGCTTCGTCGCGGTGGACGCGGACGGCGCCGGCGTCGGTTCCAGGGACGCCGGCGCCGTCTTCGTGGCCCCCGGGCCGGGGACCGGGGACGTGGCCGCCGCGCGGTGCGGCGACGGGGCCGGAGTGGTCCGGCCGCCGCCGGCTTGGTCCGTGCCCGGCCGCGCCGAGTGCGTCGGGGCCGCGACCTGGGTGGTGGAGCCGTCCGCGTCGGACGGGCCGTTCAGCAGATTGACCACCAGGATGCCCGCGAGTACGGCGAGAACCGCGACGACGCCCGCGCCGAGGGTGTGGAGCCGGTCCGGGCGCCGCCGGTGGGGACGCCGCGGCGGTGCGTTCGTGGCAGGTGTCATGCGTGGTCTTACCCCTCGGCCCGGTCACGTCGGCCGGATCGGGCCGCCCGGCGTTGCTCCCGCAGCCGGCGCAGCCGGCGGACCAGCATCGGATCGGCTATCAGCGCGGCTTCCGAATCGATCAGCCGGTTTAACAACTGGTAGTAGCGTGTTGATGACAGCTCGAACTCGGCCCGGATCGCCTCCTCCTTGGCTCCCGGGTGGCGCCACCAACCCTGCTCGAAGCGCAACATGCGACGATCGCGATCGGACAGTTCGTTGGGTGGGACGTCCGCCCGCGCTGGTTTCTCGGGCGCTGGTTTCTCGGGCGCTGGTTTCTCGGGCGGCAGGCTCTCGGGCGGCAGAGGGTGTGCTGCCTCCACAGCGGGACCTCCTCGGGACGCATCCGGGGCGATGGGCGCGATGGTGCGCCGACGTACCACGCCCGGTATGGTGCGCCGCCCACTATTTCACCCCGTGGGTCCGACATCCTCGGCGTCTCTGGCGACACACGTCCCGCCCGCGGTCCGGCCGCCCGACGCGGATCTGATGAGACGCTCGCGGGAGGCCCCCACCTGGTCCCGGCCAGGTCAGAGTTCCGGCCAGGTCAGAGCGCCCCGATTGGCTGCCATTGGCACCGATTGGCACCGATTGGCCTCCGGGCAGGCGGGGCACGCCGTGTGGTGACCTACTCTTGGCCGGTGAGCCGGCGCTTCACCCGCACCACCGAGGACTTCGTCTGCCTGGTCTGCGGGACGGCCGTGCGTGGTGACGGGTACACCAACCACTGCCCGTCCTGTCTGTCGTCGCGGCACGTCGACGTCAACCCCGGCGATCGGGCGGCGCGGTGCGGCGGTGTGATGCGGCCGGTCGCGGTGGAGAGCCGTACGCACGATCTGGTCATCACGCACGTCTGCGAGCGGTGTGGGCATCGGCGCCGCAACCGGTCCGCTCCGGCGGACGATCGCGACACGCTGCTGGCGGTCGCCGCCGCGGTCGCGCAGGCGGCGACGGCCCCAGGGCTGCCGGCCCCAGGGCTGCCGGCCCCAGGGCTGCCGGCCCCAGGGCTGCCGGCCCCAGGGCTGCCGGCCCCAGGGCTGCCGGCCCCAGGGCTGCCGGCCCCAGGGCTGCCGGGCCCCGGGGCGCGACCGCCGCGCCGCCCGGGGCGCGCGCGGCGCTCATGACCGCCGGTCAGGGCTGCCGGTCAGGGATACAGACCCCGGGTCTGGTGGGCGTCGGCCACCCGGCCGACCCCGATGACGTGCGCGGCGCTGCGCATGCTGATCTTCTGGGTCGTGGCCAGCAGGGAGACCTCGCGGTACGCGCGGTCCATCAGCGCCCGGAGCCGGTCGTTGACCTCGTCCTCGGACCAGAAATACGCCTGGATGTCCTGCACCCACTCGAAGTACGAGACCGCCACCCCGCCGCCGTTGGCGAGGATGTCCGGCACCACCAGGACGCCCCGGTCGTCCAGGACCTGGTCGGCCTCGGCGGTCACCGGGCCGTTGGCGCCCTCGACGATGATCGGCGCGCGGACCCGGTCGACGTTCTCGACCGTGATGACGCCCTCCAGCGCCGCGGGGACGAGCACGTCGACGTCGAGCTCCAGGAGCTCGTCGTTGGTGATCGTGTCGGTTCCCGGGTAGCCGACGACCGTCTCCGCGCCGTCGGCGAGATAGCGGATGAGGGCGGCCGGGTTGAGTCCCTGCGGGTTGTAGATCCCGCCCTTCGCGTCCGAGACCGCGACCACAGTGCAACCGGCGTCGTGCAGGTACTGGGCCGCGAGCGCCCCCACCTTGCCGAAGCCTTGGACCGCGATTGTCATCGCGTGCGGGTCGCGCCCGGTCTCGCGCAGCGCGGCGAACACCGAAAGCTGCACCCCCAGGCTGGTCGCCCCGGCCCGACCGGCGGAACCGCCGATGGACAGCGGCTTGCCGGTTACCACGCCGGTGGCGGTGTACCCGGTGTGCGCCGAGTAGGTATCCATGATCCAGGCCATGGTCTGCTCGTCGGTGCCCACATCCGGTGCCGGGATGTCCTTCTCCGGTCCGATCAACGGGACGAGTTCGGCGGCGTAGCGCCGGGTCAGGCGTTCGCGTTCCGGTAGGGAGAGCATCGCCGGTTCCACCGCGATGCCGCCCTTGGCCCCGCCGTAGGGGATCCCCATCAGCGCGCACTTCCAGGTCATCCACATCGCCAGCGCCTTGACCTCGTCGAGGTCGGTGGTGGGGTGGAAGCGGATCCCCCCCTTGCCCGGGCCACGGGCGAGGTTGTGCTGGACGCGATAGCCGGTCAGCACGGTCAGCTGACCGTCGTCGCGCTGTAGCGGAACGCTGACGGTGATCGCCCGGCGGGGCGTGCGGAGCAGGTCGTGCATACCGTCGTCAAGGCCCAGATGACGAGCCGCGTTCGCCAGTTGAACGCAGGCCGTGTCCCATGCTGAGCCGGATCCGAGGATCACAGGCACCTCCGCGGCGCGTTTCGAGCCACCCTTCGCCGCCGAACGCGCCGCCCGGTCCGCCGGCCACGGCGCGCTCCGTTGCGCGCCGCGGTGGTGACTCGATATGGCGCAAACAATAGGTGACGGGAGATGCCGTCTGTCGGGTGCGCGCAGGGCGCGCCATCGCCCACCAGGCACCTCCGGGTACGGTCGCGAGCGTGCGCGCGGACCCGTCGAGCCGCCTCCCGGTGCCGCGGCGCGCCGGGGGGCCGGCTTTGTCCGCACCCGGACGGCTGGCCGCGCTCGCCCGCCCCGGAGCCGGCACTCCCGACCGGTCAGCCCGGCGCCTCTGGGCATGGTGGCTGGTCAGCCGTGCCGTCCTCGTCATCCTGGTGGTGACCGACCAGGCGTTCGGCATGCAGCAGAGCGTGCTCGGCGATCTACACATCTATGCGGAGTGGGGCCGCGGGCTCGGTCGCGGCGAGGGGATGCCCACCGGTGACGACCGCTGGCAGTATCCGCCGGGCGCGGCAGTTGCGTTCGTGTTGCCCGACGTAACTCACGCCTATCTGGGATTGCCCTATCGAGCGGTGTTCATTGGGATGATGGTGGCCGTCGACGCCGTCCTGACCGCCGCGCTGGTGCGTCGCTCGGTCCCGGCGGCAGGGTTTTGGGTGGCCGGTCTCACCGCGCTGGGACCGGTGGCGCTGGCCCGTTTCGATCTGCTGCCGGCCGCGGCGGCGGTCGCGGCCGTGCTCGCGCTCGCCGCGGGCCGGTCCGGCCGGGCGGGATTTCATCTCGCCGCGGGTGCGCTGCTCAAGATCTGGCCGGTCCTGCTGCTGATCGCCCTGTCC
>NZ_CDWWEW010000444.1:3237-3956 GCF_977966315.1 Frankia sp. CeRuru1 | reverse complement strand
CACGGGGGGCGCCGAGCGGCGCATGGTCGCCTGCCCCGCCGAGCTGATCTCGGTCGCCGGATACGAGCAGTCGAGCGTGCCGTCGCCGTGGAGCACGAGGTCCAGCCAGGTGGCGGCGAAGCACAACGCCCCGACCCGGGTGAGACGTTCCTCGAGCCGGACCGAGGCGCCGGACACCGCCCGCAGCACGAGCTCGCCGGCGCATCCACTCTCCGGGTAGGCACTCGTGCCGATCACCTCGCCGATCCGGCCGCCCCGCAGCACCAGCTCGGCGTTGAAGTGCACGAACGCCTGCGTCACCGATCCGCTCCAGCTGCCGATCATGCCCGGGGGCAGCGCCTCGCCAGCCTCGGCACCCGGTTGCGACCCGACCCCCGCCGGATCCCGCGTGGCGACCGTCGGCGGCGAGGCGCGACGCCGGTCGCCGTCGTCGCCGCTGCCGTCCGCGCCGAACAGCTGGTACGCCCCGGCGGCCACGGCGGCGAGCAGCACCAGGACGATCATCGCCCCGGCCATCAGCCGGGGTGCCCGCCACGGCCGGGCCCATCCGACCGCACCGGTGGGCCGCGCCGTCCCTGGCCACGCCGGCGGGAACGGCACGGGTCGCGACCCGGTCCGGCGCCGGATCACCGCGTCCGGCGCCGGGGACGCCGGGGACGCCGGAGACGGCGGAGACGGCGGGGATACCGGGGCGGAATCGGCCGGGTGGGACGCGGCCC
>NZ_CDWWEW010000444.1:0-3212 GCF_977966315.1 Frankia sp. CeRuru1 | reverse complement strand
CGGGGCGGAATCGGCCGGGTGGGACGCGGCCCAGGTCAGCAACGCCTGCGCTCCCTCCGCGCGCAGCCGGCTCGCCGGGTTCTTGGCCAGCAGCCCGGCGATCGCTGCCGACAGCCTGCCGCCCCGGAGGCAGGGTGGCGGATCGGCGTGCAACACGGCGCCGATAGTGGTGAGCAGCGTGTCACGCTGGAACGGTGAGACCCCCTCGACGGCAAAGTAGAGGGTGGCGCCGAGGGCGAACAGGTCGCCGGCCAGGGTCGCGGGGCCGCCGAGGAGGCGCTCGGGCGCCATGTAGGCGGGCGTCCCGCCGCTGCCGACGCCGCCGGTGAGGGTCGGGTCGGCGGCGTGGGTGGCGATGCCGAAGTCGGTCAGCAGCACCCGGCCGTCGTCGGCCAGCAGGATGTTCGATGGTTTGACGTCCCGGTGCAGCACGCCCATCTGCTGGCCCGCGACCAAGGCGTCGAGGACCGCGAGCCCGACCTGGATGGCACGCTCGGGCGGCAGGGGACCGTCCCGGTTGACCGTCGTGGCGAGTGTGCCGGCCCAGACCAGCTCCATCACGATCCACGGCAGGCCGTCGTGTTCCACGGCGTCATGGACGGTGACCACGTGCGGGTTCCCCCGCAGCCGGGCGGCGTTGCGGGCCTCACGCATCGCCGTCTCCACTCCGGCGGCACGCTCGTCGTCGTCGAGGTCGGCGGAGACCCGGATCTCCTTGATCGCCACCTCGACCCGGAGCACATCGTCGTGGGCCCGCCACACGGTGCCCATCCCACCGGAGCCAATCCGTTCGACGAGCCGGTACCGCCCGGCGACGAGCCGGCCGATGCCGACATCATCCACAGTCACAGGGGCATCCTCGGCGGCGGCGCAACGGCGGCAGCCCGTTCCCGGCGGCGACCGTCGGCCGCTGCCGGGAACGGGCCCGGCCCCGGGCTAGGAGGCGCCCCGAAGCTTGGCGAGCGCCTCGGCGAGGATCGCCTCGCCGTCCTTCTCGTTCCGTCGTTCCCGCACGTAGGCGAGATGGGTCTTGTACGGCTCGGTGCGCGGCGGGGCGGGGGTGTTGTCCCGATCCCGTCCCGCCGGAAAACCACAGCTCGGACAATCCCACGTGTCGGGGATCGCCGCGTCCGCGGCGAACGACGGTCTCGTCTCGTGCGCGTTGGCGCACCAGAAGGAGATACGTTGCCGGGGCGCGGTCTCGCCCCGTTCCGCCTCTCCCATCGGTCCTGCCCCGACCCGGCTCCCCCGGATGGCGTTGCCACCTGCCACGGCCCGCGTGCTCCTTCGTCTCGTCCCATGGGTGGTAGCACGGAAACCGTGCCTGCCGATTCCGCGGCCTCGAGTGCCGCGGAATCTCGTACCCGGTTTCGTAAACCTGACGTTCCCGGCACTTTTCCCCGGGTGTTCCTCCGGGTACGTCCTGGGGGGAGTGTAGGCCGCGAGAGCCACACATGGATGCACCGACCACCCCCGCCTGGTTACCCCTGGCGTTACCCTCGGCGGGAGGAGCGTGTTCAGGTCGGGTGTCATCCGGACCCCAGCGAGACCGCGGTCGGATCGGCGGTGCCGACCGACGGCACGATCGTGAACGCGGTGACGTTCGTGCTGTGGAACTGCGGGGTGTGCACGACGGCCAGCGGGATTACCGCGACCTGCTCGACCAGCGTGTGCTCCAGGTCGGCCCAGTCGCTCGCGGCGGTCGCCTCGCTGGTGGCCCGCAGCGCCGTGGCGAGCAGATGCAGGGCGCCCGGATCCCGGTAGCCGCCGTCGGCCGGCCTGGGGCCGGCCCACGTCTCGTCCAGCAATGGCTGGAAGACGGTGCGGCCCGCGTCGCCGTACCAGTCCGGGGCGATGGTGGTGAGCGCCAGGTCCCAGAACTGCCCGGTGGGGTGGACGGCGGCCGCACGGTAGCGCTCGCCGGTCCGGATCCGGATGTCGAGGCGGATGCCGGAACGGGCGAAGGCGGTCCGCAATGCCTCAGCGGCCGCCACGTCGGTGGCGCTGTCCGTGGTGAGCAGGGACAGCGCCGTGACGGGCCCGCCGGGGGTGTGGCTCAGCGCCTCCCGGCAACGGGCCGCGTCGCCGAGTCCCGCCGGGCTCGGGAAGGGATCCGCGTCGGTGTAGCCGGTCATCGTCTCCTGCAGCAACCCGGTGGCGGCAGCGGCGAACTCGGGGCCGCCGAGCGCCGCCGCGAGGCTCACCCGGTCAATGCAGTAGGGCAGCGCCCGGCGGACCGGCAGCTCACGCAGCGCGGCCGCGGAGGGCCCGTTGAATCCGACGGTGAGCGCCAGGGTGACCCCGACCCCGTCGACTACGAGACGGGGGTCATTCGCCCTGGCGAGCTCCACGGCCCGGCTGTCGGGGATCTTCCCGTCGAGCGACATGTCCGCGTCGCCGCTCTCCAGCTCCTGCTGCATGGCCTCCGGACTCAGGCCGTCGAAGATCGTTATATGGTCGGGCAGGGCGCGGCGGATCCCGTCCGAGGATGCGCTCCAGGATGGGCTGCGCGACAGCCGGTACCCCTCGCCGGGAGCGACCGTGAACCGGTACGGCCCGGCCGACACCAGGTTGTGCAGGTACTCCGGCGAGTCCGGCGGGTAGGCCAGGGCCTCCAGCGGCACCGGGGAGGCCGCCGGTAGCGCCAGCACGTCCACGAAGTCGTTCACCGGGGCCAGTAGATGGAACGCGAGCGTGTCGTCGCCGACGATCTCGATGCCCTCCACGGTGCTGCTCTCGACGAAGGCCGCGGCGTCGGCAACCGGGATCGCCACCAGCTGGGCACAGAACTCCCGGAATCCGACGATGGTCGCCGTGAAGTAGCCGCGCAGCGGTGACGGGTTCGGGGGCGTGCACAGTCGCTTGATGCCGCGGGCGACGTCGTTGGCAGTGATCCGGCGCTGGTTGGGGGTGTCCCAGCGCGCCGCGGGACGCAGCCGCACCGTGTAGACCAGCCCGTTCTCGGTGACGACCGGCGCGCCGACGGCGAGGTCCGGCCGCGGGATGGTCGACTTCGTCGTGTCCTCGTCGGAGGGATAGCTGAACAGCTGGCGGGTCACGAGCCGGCTGACCGCCCGCTCGCCGGGCTGGTCGGCCCAGCCGGGATCGCCACTGGGCATCCACTGGGTGACGATCCGCAGCGTGCCGCCCGGCTTGTCGGGCGGAGGGGGCGTGGCGGTCGCCGCCGGGGTGGGACTGGCGGCGAGCGCACG
>NZ_CDWWEW010000443.1:0-3964 GCF_977966315.1 Frankia sp. CeRuru1 | reverse complement strand
GCTGTTGGGTGAGGTGCCGTCCGGGGGGGCGCTGCTGGGTGAGGCGCCTGCCGCGCGGGCGAGCAGGCGGGTACTGGCCAGGTGCAGCAACACGGCCGAGGCGGTGTAGGTGATCCCCGACACCGCGGCCACGATCGGCAAGCGGCCGTCGTGCAGCGCCGCCGCGAGCCCGAGCACGGTCGACAGCGCGACCGGGACCTGGATGGCAAGCACCGTGCGGGCGGCACGGAACCCGAGCAGTACATGGGTGAGCAGGTAATCGACGGACTGCGGGATGGTCGCCAGCACGAGGACCTGGGCGGCCGGGGCGGCGGGGGCGAACCGCGTGCCGTAGACGATGCGGATGGCCGTCGGCGTGACGAGGGTGATCGCACCCGCCACTGCGGCGGCGAGGGCGACGGTGGCGATGACCGCGCGGCGCACCACCCGGGCCCGCTGCCGGGGATCGACCAGGGTACGGAGCCGGCTGAACATCACCATGCCGGTTGCCTGGCAGACGGTCGTGCAGGCGCCGGCGAGGGCGACGGCGACGGCGTAGAAGGCCACCTGCTCGGCGGCCAGGAAGGTGGCGACGAGCAGCATGTCCAGCTTGTAGATGAGCTGAGCCCCGACGACGGTGCCGTAGGCCCCCAGGGCGGACCGCATGAAACGGCGCCGGGGCAGCAGGCGTCCCGGCCGCGCGAGCGCGGGAAGGCCGCCGAGCACTGCCACGTGGTACCCGAGTGGGGGTAGCAGGGCCGTCACGCCGAGGGCCAGCATCCACGATCCTGGATCGCGGACTCCGCTGCCGGCGAGCGCGGCGAACGCGGCCAGTGTCGCCGCCGCCGGTAGCAGCCGGACGAGCTGGAACTCGCCGGTCATCCGACCGCGGCGCTGCGCGAGCCCGGCGGCGTTGGAGGCGGCCACGGCCGCGGCGGTGAAGCAGGTCGCGCCCAGCACGGCGACGGTGTCCCAGGCGGGTCCCCGCCCGGCTCCCGCGCCGCCCGAACGGCCCGGGCCCACAGTGATCAGCGCCGGCACCACGGTGAACAGCACCGCGGCGAGCAGCGCCGACGCGACGGTCTGGGTGAGCAGCGGGCCGAGCAGCGCGCGGTCCTCACCGTCATCGGTGACCAGTGTCTGGGAGACACCCAGGGCGAACACCATCGCGAGCATGCCCGCCCAGGTCTGCAGCGCGACGAACTCGCCGCGGGCCACTGGCCCCAGGGTGCGGGCGGCCAGGACGCCGGTCGCGGTCCCGACGACCAGCGTGCCCGCGTTGCCGGCGAGTACGGCGACGGTGGAGCGGGGAAGCCGGCTCGCGAGCGGGCCGGTCATGACGGCCCGGCGATTCGGCTGACGGCTCTGGTCATCCGCGCCGAGCGGTGTCGCGCACATGGGCAACGGCGCGCAGGAAGCCGTCCACTGACGCGGCGAGCTCGATGTCGCCGATCACTTTCTCCGACTCCTGGGCCATCCTGGCCAGGACGTCGGGGCGCGCGCGCAGCTCCCCGAGGATCCGTGCGAGCGCGTCCACATCGCCGACCGGGTGAACCCGGCCGTTGCGGCCGGGACGGACATCGTCGGTCGGGCCGGTGGAGCCCACCCGGTCGCTGACCACCACCGGCAGGCCGCAGAGCACCGCCTCCTTGACCGCCAGCGGGTGCGGGTCCCGCTCGGCGGGGTGCAGGTAGAGGTCGCTGGCCGCGTACAGGCGGGGGAGCCGTTCCTGGTCGGCGAATCCGACCATCCGCAACGCGCCGCCGAGCTCGGCGGCCACCGCGTCGAGAGCGGCGCGCAACACTCCGTCCCCAGCCATGATCACGATGATTTCCCGGTCGACCGGACCCCGGGGGGCGCGGGTGAGGACGCGCAGCGCGTCCGCGATGTCGAGGGGGCGCTTCCGAGAGATCATCTTTCCGGCGAACAGGGCGACAAGGGCGTCCGGGGCGATACCCAGCTCGGCGCGAATCGCCGTTCGATGCTTCTCCCGATGAGCTAGTACGGCCCGCAGCACCGTCTCATCGGTGGGATACGGCGTGCGGAACATGCGGGTGGCGGGGACTCCATAGTGGGCCAGGTACGCCTCGTTGTTGTCGCCGATCGTGAGGAATGCACTCACTGAACGCATCAGGTGGGGCAGCGTGAGCCGTTTGACGGCGCGGACGGCGGGGGTTCGCTGGCCGAGGAGTTCGCTGTCACTGATCATGAGGGCGGGTACGCCCCGTCGCCGGCACCAGGCGAGCGCCGCGAGGGAATGGGCGTACCGGTATCCGTAGACGAGCACGCATGCGGGGCGCAGCCGGTCCAGGGCCGCCCAGGTCCGGGTAACCATCTGCCGGGTGGCGTCGGGCTGCCGCCAGCCCGGGCGCAGCGGCAGGTCCGCGATGAACTCGTGGTGATAACCGGTGACGATGTCCGATTTCCACTGCACGTCGAGGCCGAAATCCGCGTCGAAGTAGCGTTCCAGGCCCGATCGGGACAGGAAGAGCACCCGAAGATCCACCTCGTGTTCGGTCAACGCCCGGTACAGCGGCGCGAAATGCTGAATCGCGTGCGATACGACGACTGCCACCGTCGTCGACCTGTGGACGGAGGTCATGAGCCGGCTGTTCCTCCTCGCAATGACCGCTGATCGGACCGGGTGGGCCGTGCGCCAGTACGAATCGATCCGACTCTGTCACTCAAAGTATTAATCGAGCAACTGTCTGTAGATGCGTGTCGCGGGTCGCGGGTCGCGGGTCGCGGGTGCCGGGGTGCCGGGAACCGGTAGGGCCCGGGTGGCGGTGGGTGGCGGTTGCGGCGTCGACACGCGGGTTCCCCGCCGTGGTAGTCCTCCTTCTATCACTGTCAGTGATAGAAGGAGGACTGTCTGAGGGGCGCGCGGTGTCGTTGTCGACCGATAGCGGAACGTGACGCCCATGGCCCGGCTTTCCTTACTCACGGGTGGTGGTTGGAGTGACCAGGCGGGTCGTCGTCGCCGGCGGGGCCGGCTTCCTTGGAAGCCATCTCTGTGACCGCCTGCTGGCTCGGGGCGCCGAGGTGATCTGCGTCGACAACTTCCTCACCGGCCGGCCGGACAACATCGACCATCTTCGGAGGCATGGCGGGTTCCGCTTGCTGCGGCGGGACGTGACCGAGCCGATCGACGTCACTGGTCCGGTCGACGCCGTGCTGAACTTCGCCTCCCCCGCGTCCCCGGTGGACTATCGGGCCCTGCCCTTGGAGACCCTGTCGGTCGGTGCGTCGGGTACCGCGAACCTGCTGGATCTGGCATATCGCAAGAACGCCCGGTTCCTCTTGGCCTCCACCTCGGAGGTCTATGGCGACCCCCGGGTCCACCCCCAGCCGGAGGAGTACTGGGGCCACGTCAATCCGATCGGTCCGAGGAGCATGTACGACGAGGCCAAGCGCTTCGCTGAGGCGTTGACCACCGCCCACCGCGCCACCCACGGCACGTCCACCGGGATCATCCGGATCTTCAACACCTATGGGCCGAGGATGCGCGCCGACGACGGGCGCGCCATCCCGACCTTCATTGCGCAGGCCCTGCGTGGCCAGGCCGTCACCGTTGCGGGCGAGGGTCGCCAGACTCGGTCGCTGTGCTACGTCGACGATCTGGTGGAGGGGGTCGTGCGCATGCTGGACAGCGACCTTCCTGGTCCGGTGAATCTCGGCAGCCCCCAGGAGATGACGATCATTGATGCGGCGCGGCTCGTCGTGGAGGTGTGCGGGGCTGACGTCCCGATCACCTTCGTTCCGCGGCCGAAGGACGATCCCACCGTGCGCTGCCCCGACATCACGCTGGCGCGGGAGGCGCTCGGGTGGCGACCCTTGGTGGACGTACGGGACGGGCTTGCCCGCACCGTGGCCTGGTTCCACGGACGTGTCGAGCGGCCGCGGTCCCCGTGGGTGGTGCCCTGTCAGGAGCCACCGGCGGGCTCGGACGTGCTTGGCGGTGACCGCGACGGGTTCACCGTGCGGG
>NZ_CDWWEW010000442.1:1788-4623 GCF_977966315.1 Frankia sp. CeRuru1 | reverse complement strand
GGAAAAGGCAGCCGGGCAGGGGGAGGGGGACGTGGGCCGACAGCGGGTCGACGGGCACGCCTGCCGCCGCGGCGTCGGACCGGCACGGGTGGTCCGGACCGGCACGGGAGACGCAGCCGCTTGTCGATGCGGCTGCCGAGGGCAAGACGGCCTAGCGGGTGCGCCTGCGCCGGCCGGGTGGCCGGTTCGGCGGATGGGCGGGCCCGCGATTGTCCCGCGGTCGCTGGCGCACCCCTTGTCGACTGAGCCCCAGGATGCGCTGCTGTGCGATGCGCTCCTGCCGAAGACAGCGACCACGATCCACGCCCCGACCGTAGCCGCCATCTGCGTCTTCCGCGCCCCTCGTCACATGGTGTTTACCTCGTCCCCGGCGTGTCGCTGGCTCTCGCTCACCCTCTTCCCGGCCCCTGGTCGGCCTTCAGATCCTCAGGCGGCCAGCGGTGTGGGGGAGCGCCCGCCGTGGCCCGGCCGGTCGGCGCGCCCGGTGGCGAAGGCAGGCTCCAGGGCCAGGTCCAGCACCTCCCGGACGTCGGTCACCAGGTGGACGGTGAGCGCGTCGCGCACCGGCGCCGGGACGTCGTCCAGGTCCGGGCCGTTGCGCGCCGGCAGCAGCACCGTGGTGATGCCGGCGCGGTGCGCGGCGAGCAGCTTCTGCTTCACCCCGCCGATCGGCAGCACGCGCCCGGTCAGCGATACCTCGCCGGTCATCGCCACCTCCGCCCGGACCGGCCGGCCGGACAGCAGCGACGCCAGGGCCGTCGTCATCGTTACCCCGGCGCTCGGCCCGTCCTTTGGCACCGCACCCGCGGGGACGTGCACGTGGACACCGCGGTCGGCCAGATCCCCGACGGGAAGTTCAGGCGGTAGAGAAAAGTTGCGATGACCCCAGATGTGGCAGGGGACCCCAGCGAGGCCCGCATGCTCGGGGCTTCGCCGGGGTCCCAAGGGCCAGCCGACGGAGGATTTGGAGTCAACCCCGCCGGCTGGGGCTCAGATGCACTGACCTCGAACCCGAGATCACGGGATCATCATGGCCATACAGGTCGTGGTCAGGTCAGGCGCCACGCGGCATAGGTACGCGCCAGGGCGGCTCGGTTCTGAGCGGCAAGGCTGTCCGCCTGCGCCGCTCGCATGCTCCACAGTCCCGCCACGTGGCAGGCAAAGGCGGTCCGATCCTCGTCGGTGCCGCCCGCCCAGCAGTCCAGCCCCGCCGCCCACTGCTCGGCCTGCTGGGGGGTATGCCCGGCGCCAATGAGACGGATCACCATGAACGCGGCGTCTACCCAGCCGGCACCCTGCGCCGGCCAGCCCCAGTCGACCACCCAGACACGGTCCTCTCTGATCATGAACTGGTGGGCATGAAGGTCGGTGTGAATCAGCCGGTTCCCGGCCACGGCGTCGACTACAGCGCCCGCGTGGACGGCCGCAGTGGCTACGTCCCAATCGGGGAAAACTCTAGCTGGAAGCGTTTTTAGATCCTCCCACCAACCCGTGTTGCGCCATCGATCGGAAAGCGAGCGCAGACCCTCGCCGGTCCGGCGGGAGATGTCGTTGACGACGTCCCGGACGCGGGGTAGGTCAGGAGAGCCGGGGATGAGGTCCGCTGGTTGGCCGGTCGCATGCTCGAAGCCAACCAGCAGCCAGTCATCGACCTGGCATGCGAACCGTGGACTCGGCGCGATTCCTGCGGCGAGGTGACCGAACGTGTGCTCGTTACGGAGCCAGCGTGCTCGCCGGCCGCCGCCGTGGACGCCTTTGACGAACAGCCGCTGCTCACCCGCATCCACGACCGCGGCGAGGTCGCAGCCGTCCCCGACGTCCACCGAGTCGGCGGACGTGACGGGTCCGGTCTGCGCCTCAACCGCGTCGCGGACCTGCGTCGGCAGATCATTCCACTTCATGGGAAGTTCGACTCCGCTACTTGGGGACCCGGCTGCCCTTATTTTCGTCGCCGTCCTTGCCGCTTGCCGAGCAGTTGCCCTCGTCGGAGCATGTGGAGCACTTCGCCCACAGTTCGTGGTCGACGGCGTACCCGGCCTGTTGCATCAGGGTGATCGTACGAGCGTGCCTGGCTGCGCTGATGCTGCGGTCGGGTGGCACGTCGTCGGGCACGTGGTGGATGAAGTGGCCGGCGACCTGCCGGCAGAACAGCGTGTACTCCTTGGTGTGCAGCAGAAAGGTGTGCCAGCCCAGGTCGATCGGCGTATGGGCGCTCGACCAGGTGGTCCGCCGCGAGCCGGTTACACAACCGCTCGAAGAGTCTCGGCGTAACAAGATCGCGGCCTCTTCGGGTCGCGATGATCGTGGGCGTGGACATGGTGGGTTTCCTCTCGTCGGGGTCGAACCGCCAGCGACCACGCCGGGTGGCCGCGACGGTTCCTGCTTCGTCGACCCGCCGGGAACGCGGCCTTCAACAGGACCGTTTTAACTGGCGATCGACAGACTACGCAGCGAGTGGTGGTCGATTGTTCACGCTTGCGAACACGCCTGACGCACTGTTCACATCGGTGAACTCATCTGTAACCGTACGACCGACGTTCGTGGGGCTACTCTGAGCGTGTACACCCACACATGTGTTCCGGTCAGGAGAGGCGTCTGTGAACGACAGCCCGGAGGCACCGGCCACCATCGGCGCGCGTATCCGTTCGTGTCGCCGTTAGCGGGGCATGACCCTTGAGACCCTTGCCGGCCTGACTGGCCTGTCCAAGGGGTTTTTGTCGATGGTGGAGAACGGGCAGCGCCGTATGGACCGGCGTTCGCACCTGGAGGCGGTCGCTGACGCGCTTCAGGTCTCCATCACCGACCTGACAGGGCAGCCCTACAAACCCACGACCC
>NZ_CDWWEW010000442.1:0-1132 GCF_977966315.1 Frankia sp. CeRuru1 | reverse complement strand
TTCAGGTCTCCATCACCGACCTGACAGGGCAGCCCTACAAACCCACGAACCCCGCCCAGGCTCGCTCTCTCGCCGCTATCCCCGCTGTCCGGGCCGCCATCCTCAACACCGCGTTCGATGAGCAGCCGGACTGCCCGGCACGGTCTATGGCCGCGCTGCGTCTCGCCGCTGACGACGTTGAGGCAGCGCGGGAAGCAGCCGCGCACGCGAGCTACGCATCGGTCCTGCCAGACCTGATCCAGGAACTGCATGTGCATGCGATCGGCTCGGGTAGTGACGCTCGCACCGCGCTTGCCGCCTTGGTCGGCGCCTACCGGTCGGCTTTCGTGCTCAGCAAGGATCTCGGTTACGTCGATCTCGCGTGGATCGCGGCTGATCGTGCGATGCAGGCCGCCGCGCGTCTCGACGATCCAGCGTGGTCGGCGTTCGGGGGCTTCTACCATGCCAACGCGCTCATGAGCGCTGGCGCCCGCAGCCGCGCGCGTCAGATCGCTGAGCGGGCCGCTGATGCTGCCTCCGGCCAACTCGGCAGGGCACAGGTCATGCCGGTCTACGGCATCCTCCACTTGGCATCGGCACTCGCCGCAGTGCCGGCCGACGCCACGGGCGCCGTCGACGCCCACATCGGGGAAGCCGCCGAGATCGCCGCTCGAACAGGCGAGACGAACGTCTTCCACCCGCACTTCGGCCCGGCCAACGTGGCGGTTTGGCGCCTCAGTATCGCAGTCGAGCGGGGCGACGGCGGGAAGGCACCCGAGATCATGCGTGGTGTGGATACGTCGCCGCGCACAGTTCCTCACCGATTTCGGCCGAGGACTTGCCCAGTCGCGCGGCAAGGACAAACAAGCCCTCGCGGTACTCCGCGAAGCGGAACGGCTCGCGCCAGAGCTGGTCCGGACTCACCCGCTCGTGCGGGAGACTGTTGCCGTCATGCTCCAGCGTGCCAGAGCGAACGTCGGAGGACGTGATCTACGCGGACTGGCCTACCGAATGGGTATCGCTTGACATAGCCACGGGCCGGCGGGATGGAGGGGAGCGGTGGACCGTTGGCCACGTGGGAGCACGGGTTGTCGGATTTGTGTCCTGTTTTCGTGTGTTCGGGGTTTGTGGTCCGGCTGGGCCGGGTCTGATG
>NZ_CDWWEW010000441.1:0-3977 GCF_977966315.1 Frankia sp. CeRuru1 | reverse complement strand
CTCCGGGCGCACCGTCTAGGCGTGGTTGCGGATGGTTGACTACTGTGTGATGGGGCTGGTCACTTGGGCCTTCCTGGGAAGGCAGGCTATCGGAGCGCCGGAGAGGTTGCTGTGGAGATCGAGGAGACCGCGCTGCCTGGCATCGGGCTGCGGCACGACTTCGCGACGCGCAACGGCCGCCGGCTCGGAGTCGTGTCCCACCATCACGGGCGCCGGGACCTCGTGATCTATGATGCGGACGACCCGGACGCCTCGCGTGAGTCCATCGCGCTGACGCCGGAGGAGAGCGACGTGCTCTCCGAGCTGCTCGGTGCCCCGCGCATCGTCGAGAAGCTCGCTGACCTCAACCGTGCCTTCGCCGGGCTCGTCGGTGAGCAGATCGCGATCCTGCCCGGCTCGCCCTACGTGGGCCGCGAGCTCGGGGACACCCAGGCCCGCACCCGCACCGGCGCCTCCATCGTCGCGGTCGTCCGCGACCAGCAGGTGCTCGCCTCCCCGCGGCCGGACTTCCGGTTCGAGGCCGGAGACGTCGTTGTTGTCGTCGGTACGCCGGAGAACACCGCATCCGTCGGTATGTTGCTCCGCAACGGCTGACACGGGCAGGGAGGGCAGTCGGGACCGCGTGCACTCCACCGCGACGACCTTCCTCGAGCTCGGCGGGATTCTGTTTTGCCTAGGAGTCCTCGGGCACCTCGCGCTGCGCATCAGTGTCTCACCGATTCCCCTGTACCTGGTGGGTGGGCTGGCGTTCGGCCAGGGTGGCCTGCTGCCGCTCGGCGGCAGCGAGGAGTTCATCGGGGTCGGCGCGGAGATCGGGGTCGTCCTCCTGCTGCTTACCCTCGGTCTGGAGTACACCGCCGACGAGCTGCTGTCCGGGCTGCGCAGACAGGCGCCGGCCGGGGTGCTCGACCTGGCGCTCAACGCCACTCCCGGGGTCGTCGCCGCGTTCCTCCTCGGCTGGGGCCCGACGGCGGCGGTCGTCCTGGGTGGGGTGACGGCCATCTCCTCCTCGGGGATCATCGCGAAGGTGCTGGGGGACCTCGGGCGGCTCGGTAACCGGGAGACGCCAGTCGTCCTGTCCGTCCTCGTGCTCGAGGACCTCGCCATGGCGGTGTACCTGCCGGTTCTCACCGCGTTGCTGGCCCATCACACGTTCGTGCGCGGATCGCTGACCGTGGCGATCGCGCTCGGAGTCCTGGTGGCGGTGCTCTACATCGCGCTGCGGCACAGCGAGAAGGTCACCCGGCTGGTCTTCAACCCGAAGGCCCACCGCAACGACGAGATCCTACTGCTCCGGGCCCTGGGGCTGGCCCTGTTCGTCGCCGGGGTCGCCCAGCGTATGCAGGTGTCGGCCGCGGTGGGTGCGTTCCTCGTCGGCATCGCCCTGTCCGGACCGGTCGCCGAGGGTGCCGAGGAGGTCCTGCGGCCGCTGCGCGATCTGTTCGCGGCGGTCTTCTTCGTCTTTTTCGGCATGCAGACCGATCCCGCCGAGATCCCTCCGGCGCTGCTCACCGGGTCCCTGCTCGCGATCGCCGGAGTCGCGACAAAGGTCATGACGGGATGGTGGGCCGCCCGCTCGGCGGGAATCGGGACTATGGGCCGGTTCCGGGCCGGGGCCGCCCTCGTCGCACGCGGCGAGTTCTCGATCGTCATCGCGGGCCTCGCGGTGGCGGCCGGCCTCGAACCCCGGCTGGGCCCGCTTGCCGCCTGTTACGTGCTGCTGATGGCCGTCCTCGGCCCGCTGGCGGCCCGGTTCGTCGAACCGGTGATCCGCACGGCTCGGCGGCTGCAGGCCGCCCGGTCGCCCTAGCGCCGAGCGGGCAACGGTGGGCGGGCGACGGCACCCGCCGCTGACGGCGGGGGCGACTTCCCAGCGGCGGTGTCGCTACCGGGACGGCGATGTTTGGGAGTATGCAGCCCATGAGCGGACTTCTCGAAGGTAAGCGCGTTCTCGTCACCGGGGTTCTCACGGAAGCCTCGATCGCATTCAGCGTCGCCCGCATCGCCCAGGAGCAGGGTGCGGCGGTGGTCCTCAGCGGATTCGGGCGGGGGCTGTCGCTGACCCGCCGCATCGCCAAGAGACTGCCCACCCCGGCGCCCGTCGTCGAGTTGGACGTCACCGACGAAGAGCATCTCGCGGGGCTGGCCGGGCAGGTGCTCGAACATGTCGACGGCCTGGACGGCGTGCTGCACGCGATCGGGTTCGCACCCGAATCGGTGCTCGGTGGGAAGCCGTTCGTCGAGGCGGCCTGGTCCGAGGTCGGCACCGCCCTGCAGATCTCCACCTGGTCGCTGGCGTCGCTCACCCGGGCCGCCCTACCGTTGTTCGCTGAGAAGGCGTCGATCGTCGGCCTGGACTTCGACGCGTCCGTCGCCTGGCCGTCGTACGACTGGATGGGCGTGGCGAAGGCCGGCCTCGCCTCCGCCACCCGCTACCTCGCCCGTGATCTGGGACCCCGGGGCGTGCGGGTGAACCTCGTCGCGGCCGGCCCGCTGCGGACCATGGCGGCCAAGAGCATCCCGGGCTTCAGCCAGTTCGAGGAGATCTGGGACGGCCGGGCGCCGCTTGGCTGGAGCGTCCACGACACTGCGCCGGCCGCCCAGGCCTGCGTGGCGCTGCTCTCGGACTGGTTCCCGGCCACCACCGGCGAGATCGTCCACGTCGACGGCGGCGTGCACGCCGTCGGGGTCTGAGCGCGGCTGGCCGTCGGGGTCAGGGCGCGGCCGGGGTCCCGGGGCCCGGGTGTGGTGGGTCTGGCCCGGATCAGCCGGCCGTCTCGTCCAGCAGGTCCAGGGCCGTTCCGACGATCGTGTCCAGCTCCACCGGTGGGCGGCGACGGCGGTCCCGCGACGAGGCCGTGTCCCGCCGGGCGAGGTTGCCGCTGCCGGCGTGGCCGGCGGCGCCGGAGGTCGATGAGCCCGGGTCGGTGTCCCCCGGCGGCCCTCCCGGCGGCCCGGAGGCCTCCGGCAGTGGCGCGCTCGAACCGAGGGCGGAGATGGGATCTCCGTGGACGCCGGCGAGGAAACTCAGGGCACGGGGGTCCCCGTCGACCACCGTCACGATCGGGGTGCGCCGGTCCGCGGGGAACACCTCGGTGAGCAGGGCGTCGGAACCCTCGGCCAACCCGCGCCGGGCCTGCAGCGCGTGGAACATCGCGTTCGGGGAGGTCACGCACACGACCGCGATCTCTCGGCCGAGGCCGGCGCGTAGCTCCGCCGCGGCGTGCAGCACCTCCGGCATGACCGCACCCACCCCGACGAGGGTGAGCGCGGCGTCGGGGCCGCCCTCGTGGAGCCGGTACCCTCCGGCGAGGACCAGGGCCCGGCGTCGGTGCCGTTCCAGCGCGTCCACGGGGACCTCGGCGAGGCGCTGATCGACCGGGCGGGCGGAGAGCCGGATCACGCAGGAGGTGCCGTCGAGGCGGGCCAGCCCGCGGAGGCCGGCCAGCAGGCACCAGGCGAGATCGTGCGCGAAGGCCGGTTCCCACGTCGCGGCCACCGGGGCGGGGACGACGTTGCCACCGTTCCAGGCCAGGTTGCGGACGACCGGGTCGAGACCGGTGTCCGCCACGGCGAGCATCGATCGGGCGTCCGCGGTGGCGCCGGCCATCCAGCCGGGCAGTACCCGTCCGACCGCCACCTCGTCGGCGACTCCGACGGGCAGCAGCGGCAGACCCTGGCGGCTCCAGGCCACTCCCAGCGAGGCCAGCACCCCGCCGAAGGCCGTGGCCGACAGGCCTCCGGCCACATGCCGGCCCGGTTGTTCCCCGTCGGTCTGGTCCGCCGCGGCCAGCCAGCCGGCGAGGACGGGGTCGGTGTTGCGCGTGCTGATGGTCAGCACCGCGGCGGCCGCCTGGGGCGCGAGCCGGGGTAGGTCCCGCAGCATCTCGCCGAACGCCTCCTGGGTGGAGATCCATGTCGGGAAGCGGTGGTCGGAGTCGGTCGGCACGGCTGGGGCCGCGCCGAGCGGCACCGGC
>NZ_CDWWEW010000440.1:0-3990 GCF_977966315.1 Frankia sp. CeRuru1 | reverse complement strand
GCACCCCCGGTCAGCGTGCCCGCATCCCCCCGCCGGGCCAGGCCATCGGCTCCGATGCCGGCTCCCAGTTCGGGAAGCGCGGGCCCCGGGCCGATCCCGAGGACCGGACCGTACCTGTGGCGCAGTTCGGCGGTCTTCGCCCGCAACTGCACCTGGGCCCGCTCGGCGACGCGGCGCGGGCTGACGATCTCCGCGATGGAATCGATCGTCTCCGCCAGTTCGGCGCGGGTCTCTTCGATCTGTTGCTGGATCACGGCCGGGTCCTGCGGCACCGATGTCGCCCTCTCGTCCGTTGCGAATGGCGGACGCGCTCCCGCGGCTGGCGTCGATCGGCGTCGATGGACGCCACGGACATCTCCGTCGGGTGCGACCGGCCTGCAACGATCGTGCCAGACACATCATCGCCCGGCGAGACCAAACGGCCAGTGGCGCGACACGTCACGCGGGCGCACCGACGCACGACGTCTCGCCCCGTCCAATCCCGGTCTCCGTACCGCGCAGATGGCGCCGCGGGCGGAAGCGACCGCCCACCGGAATCCGTCCGGCGGGACATTACGCTGAACGCTGTGCGCGAGGGCCAGCGGTGGTCTGGCCCGGGTGGGCATCGCCCGGGCGACTCCCACCGTTAGCACCTGCTGAGCACCTGCTGCGGTCAGACGGACACGTTTTCCGCGGCCCCGGTCCGTCCTGCCCGGCCCTGTCCTGGAGCGTCATGTCCCTGGTCCACCATCCTCGTCACGACACGGGTTCCCGTCACGGCGCCGGTTCCCCGCCCGGGCAGTTCCCCCCGTCGCGCTCCCCGCGGCGCCGTCCGGCACTGGCCGGAACCATTGCCACGGTCCTGGTCGCCTCCTCGATGGCGCTGCTCACCGCCTGCGCCGGCTCGGGAACCGACACCGGAGTGAAGATCGTCGATGTGGGGAACGGAGGCGACAACGGCGGCCTGCACGGCACCGCCCCGGCCAGGAGGCTGGCCAAGCCGGCCCTCAACCTCACCGACACCGACGGCCGTCCCTTCGACCTGCGCGCACGCACGCAGGGAAAGATCACCATGCTGTTCTTCGGCTACACCCACTGTCCGGACGTCTGCCCGACCACGATGGCGGACATCGCGTCGGCACTCGGCGAGGTGAAACCGGACGTGCGTGACCAGGTGACGGTCGTCTTCGTGACGACCGACCCTGATCGGGATACGGAGGTGGTCCTCAGTCGTTGGCTTAAGCAGTTCAACGCAACCTTCATCGGCGCCCGCGGTCCGTTCGACCGGATCCGTACCGAGGCCGAGGCCCTGGGCGTTCCCCTGGAGAAACCGGAGGTCCAGGCCGACGGCTCCGTTCTGGTCACCCATGGCGCCCAGGTCATCGTCTTCTCTCGGGATGACAGGATCCGCGCGCTGTACCTGGCGGGGACCAGCGTCCAGGACTACATCGACGACCTGCCCAAGCTGACCGCCGAGCGGTCCGGATCAGAAGAAGCACGGACTTGAATCCGATCATCTACAGCCTTGTCACCCCCATGCAGCCGGCCAGTCGCGCCGTCTCCACGGTGTTGCGCCTCGGCCTCGGCGTGGTCTGGCTGGTCGCCGGGCTGTTGAAGGTCAACGACCCGGACGGGATGGTGCGCTCCGTGCGGGCGTTCCGCATCCTGCCCGATGCCCTCGTGCAGCCGATCGCGTACGGCGTCCCGTTCCTGGAGATCGCCCTGGGGATGCTGCTCGTCGTGGGGCTCGCCGTGCGGCTGTCCGCCGTCGTGTCCGCGGTGATGTTCGCCGTCTACATCGCAGCGATCGCGTCGGCTGCCGCCCGGGGGCTGCGGATCGACTGCGGCTGCTTCTCCTCCGGGGGTGATCTCGCTGCCGATGCCCCGACGCACTACACCTCCGAGCTGATCCGCGACAGCCTGCTGCTCGCCGCCGCCGGGCTGCTGGCCTGGCGGCCGAGCGGCTATCTGGCGGTGGACCGCCTCCTCGACCAACCGGTGAACGATCTTTCCGGGAGTACCGCTGATGGCTTCGAAGTCGAAGAAGACACCGTTGACGACCGGCGGTAGGGCCCCGGGCGGCAGCGCCGCGAAGCCCGACGCGCCCCCCCCGACGGGTGGGGGCAAGGCGGCCAGCGGACAGGAGCGACGGGCCAAGGCTGCGGCGGCGCGGGCCGCGGCGGCAGCGCGGGAACGGCGACGGCAGCGCGGCATCATCACCGGCGTGGTGCTGGCCGTTCTCGTCCTGGTCGGCGCGATCGGCTTTGCCGTCCAGAACTCCCGCGAGGAGTCGAAGCCGGTGGTCCTGCCGGCGAGCGCCACCGGCACCGATCACGGCATCGTCGTCGGGAAGGCGTCCGCGCCGGTCACCGTCGACATATACGAGGATTTCCAGTGCCCCATCTGCGGGACACTGGAGAAGACAACCGGGCCGACTATCGACAAGCTCCTCGACGACGGAAAAATCAAGATTGATTATCACATGATGTCGTTCATCGGGCCGGAGTCGAAGCGGGCGGCGAACGCGGCGGCGGCAGCCGCCAACGAGGGCAGGTTCCGGCAGTTGCACGATGTGCTGTACGCGAACCAGCCCGAGGAGCGCACCGGCGGCTTCACCAACGACACGCTCATCACGCTCGGGGCGAAAGCGGGGCTGACCTCGCAGGCGTACCGGAAAGCGGTCAACGAGGGGACCTACGACGGGTACGTCGCCAAGGTCGACGAGGACGCATCGAAGGCCGGCGTCACCGGCACGCCGACCGTCTTCGTCAACGGCAAGCGGCTGTCCGGGGAGCAGCTCACCCCGGAGGGCTTCCGCGCGGCGGTCGACGCAGCAGCCTGACAGGGCAGCCTGGCAGCGCAGCCTGGCAGCGCAGCCTGGCAGGGCAGCCTGGCAGGGCAGCCTGAGCAGATGGGGGACCAAGACACGCTCCATGGTGCACAGACCGTGCCCTGGTCCCCCGAATCTCGCCACGTTGGGGATCTGTCCGCTGGAGGGTTTGCCGTCCTGCGCAGGCCACGGCTACTTTTCGGACCATGACTGAGACTGCCAACGCCGCCCGTCTAGTCCCCGGCGACGTCGCACCCGACTTCACCCTGCCCGACTCCGAGGGGAACGAGGTGTCCCTGGCGTCCTACCGGGGACGGCGGGTCGTCGTCTACTTCTACCCGGCCGCGTCGACCCCGGGGTGCACGAAGCAGGCCTGCGACTTCCGGGACAGCCTCGCCCAGCTCGGCAACGCCGGCATCGACGTGCTCGGGATCTCTCCCGACAAGCCCGCCAAGCTGGTGAAGTTCCGCGACGCGGAAGCCCTGACGTTTCCGCTGCTCTCCGACCCGGAGCGGAAGGTGCTCGCCGCGTACGGCGCCTTCGGCGAGAAGACAATGTACGGGAAGAAGACCGTCGGCGTGATCCGCTCGACGTTCGTGATCGGCACGGACGGCACGATCGAGGTGGCGCAGTACAACGTCCGCGCGACCGGTCATGTCGCCAAGCTGCTGCGCGACCTGGGCCTCGCCGCCGCCTGACCGGGACCGTCCCTGAGGCGCCTGGCCGAACCCTTCCCACAGGCTTCGTCGATCGCTTCGTCGATCGCTTCGTTGACGGCTTCGTCAGCTCGCCGGTCGCAGATCCCAGCCCAGCAGCACGTTCTCCGGACGGCGCGGATCGACCAGCACGGGGATACGACGCGGGCGGCCCGACGATGCCGTCGCCGCCTCGCTCAGGTCGATGTCCGGGTCGGGAAGGACCGTGCTGCGCACCACCGGGTACACGTTGCCCCACGCGCCGGGGCGTTCGATGAGCAGATGAACCTCGGCGACCGGCCGGCCGTTCACCCGCAGGCCCGTGTCACGGACCGCGCAGACGGCCGCGGTCGTCGCCCGACCGGTGTCGATGAGCTTCAACGCCCGGTTCCGTTCGAGGAGGGCACGCTGGGCGGCGTGGCGGGGACCGGGGCCGACCAGCCGTGGGGCCTCGTTCCCGGCCTCGGCCTCGGTCCTGACGTTGGC
>NZ_CDWWEW010000439.1:0-4008 GCF_977966315.1 Frankia sp. CeRuru1 | reverse complement strand
CGGCAGCCTGCCACGCCCACCCCACCCCCGAGAAGATGATCATAAATGCCGATCGGGGGACGAGCCTGGCCGGTGCCGTTCCCGCCGCCGAAAGCGGACCGGCTGCCGAAAGCGGACCGGTTACCGCCCCCTGTGCCGTCATCGGCAGGCCATTGTCACATCCGGTTCACCGTCACATCCGGTTCACCGTCACATCCGGTTCACCGTCACATCCGGTTCCCGTGGCGGGCCTTCCCCCCGCGGACCCGGCGGACAACGGCGATCCCGTGCCTGCGGGCGGATGCACGCCGTCGGTACGGGCGAGGTCTGGGAAGGCCCCGTCGGCAATCGGGGGGAGCATAAAAATCCGACGGTGTTCCGTTCGGTGCTCTGCGATGGCGCGGCGTAGCCGCCGGACACCGTGTCCCCCGATCCCGCAGAGCGCCTGATCGATTTCGGCGAGCCGTTCGTCGCACGTGGTGATCGCCTCCGCGGCCGCTCGGCTCTGCTCATCGAACGGCCTTCTGGTCATCTCCATGCTCAGGGCCAGGCAGGGATTGAACATACTTTTGTTGTCCAGGAGAGGAATCAGGTCGCCGGCGATCCGCCGGAGCTCCTCACCGCCCAATTCACTGGGCATGCTCTTCGTGCCGAGAAGCCGGGTGAACCCGGCCATGATACTCTGGACATGCTGTTCGAACGACACGTCGGTGTCCGCCCGTGCCCCGTACGGGCCGTCGGTCGCGTGCGGGAAGGCCCGGCGATACAGCGCGGCGTACTCATCCAGTATGGTCTTTCGCTCCGCGGCTGGCGTCTTCGCGGCGGAGAACCACAGCCGAAGCTCCGTCTCGAAGTAAGCCCAGCGGGCGGCGGACCGCCCCGTTCCGGTCAGGTAGAAGCGGCCGATCCGCGCCGCGAGGTTGCGGTGTTCGTCCCGGCCCGCCCCGTCAGGGGCAAGCTCGCGGGCGATCGCACCCAACGACACTCCGTACCGTTTGTAGTGCTGCTCGTAGTCCTTGTAGCGGCGGGCCAGGAGGGCGTCGAGGTGGGAGTCCCCGGTCGCGCGCGGTGGCTGTTGTGGTTTACCGGACATGGCACCTTCTCGTGGACGATCGCGGGGACGCGGGAGCCGGAAAGAATGCGTCAGGAGTTGCCGCATTGACCCTCCGGATACGGCGGGATCCATCGCGTAGGAGGATATGAATGCACGGCGGTTGCCGCATTCGGCATCGGCGTCGACCTCCCTTGGTCCGGTGACGAAGCATCTTGCCACGCATTCCTTGCGTTGAGTAAGAAGGGTGCATGCAGGCCAGGCCTCGATCCACGCCACCTTATTGCCCGGTACCGCCGGTCCAGTGAACAGGCCCAGGCACCGTGCTATTCGACACCCGCTTCCCGAGGAGTATCCTGCGATGAATCATCGCCGCCCGCGTCGACGACGCCGTCGGGACAGGCGCGAGCACCCGCGTCCGTTGCTCCTTCGCCTGCCGGGCGGCGCGCGCCGCGAGAACCCGCGCGCCGCGGTGGGCGCGCCGGCGAGGCCGGACTCCCCGGTCGCCGGGGACCGTCACGGCGAATCCGACGGGCATCGTCGGGTCGGTGGGCATCGTCGGGCCGGTTACGCCGCATGCACGATAGTCGCGGTCGCCGGCGGGGGCGCGCTGCTGCGGGCGGGGCTGGTCAGCGCCGACGGGCTCGTCGTCCAGCTATGGGGGGTCCTGGTCGCGTTGATCGTCGACGGCTTCCTACGGAGTCGACGGTGACGGCCGCGGCCACGGGACGGCAACAGGCCGGTCGGGTTCGATCCAGGCCGGTCGGGTTCACAGCCCGACGCGGCCGGAGGGGTTGTCGCGGTCGAACAGCCGTCCGGCGCGGACGTAGCCGTCGAGCGACGCCGAGGAGCGCCACCGGCCCTGGCGCATGATCGACCGGTCGGCGACACCGGCGCGAGCGGCGGCGGTGGCGAACCCGGAGCGCAGCGAATGCCCGGCGAAGTCGGCCGGGTCGAGCCCGGCGGCGGCCACCCGGCGCTGCACGATCCGGGCCACCGAGCCCGGGTAGAGCCGCCCCGGCGCGACCTGCCCGTGCCGGTTGACCGCGCGGAACGCCGGCCCGTCGGTCAGCGCGGCAGCGCCCGCCCAGGCCCGCCAGGCCCGTACCGGGCAGGTCGGCCGGTAGGAGCCGTAGGCGACGCCGACCAGGGCACCGGCGGCCTCCTGGTCGGTCTTCGACGCCCGGATCGTCAGGACGACTCCGTCGGGGGTCTCGAGCAGGTCGGCGACGTCGAGGCCGACGAGTTCGGAGCGACGCAGGCAGCCGGCGAACCCGATCAGCAGCAGTGCCCGGTCGCGGACGTCGGCGAGGTTGTCGTCGCGCAGCCCGGCGACGACCCGGGCCAGCAGGGAGGTGTCCAGCGCGGTCTTGCGGTCCGGGCGGACCCCGCGGGTGCGGCGGATACCGTCCCAGACGGCGCAGACCTCCGGTGCGCTCGCCGGGTTGGGATGGCGACCGAGCTGGTGGGAGACGGAGATTGCGGCGAGCCGGCGGCGGATCGTCGAGGGCTTGTACCCGGCGTCGGCGAGCGTGGCGAGGTAACCCGCGACCGTCGCCGGGGTCGCCGGCAGCGGGCACAGCGGCACCGTCTGGTGTTCACACCAGGCCCGGAACTGGCGCAGGTCACTGTCGTAGGCCCGCCAGGTCGCCGTGGAACGCGCGGCGCGGGCGTAGTCCCCTACCCGGGCGAGCAGATCGGCGGTGAGCTGCCCGTCGGTGCCCGGTGCCAGGACCGGCACCGGCGGCTGTGCCGCGCCGGCGGAGCCGGCCGGTAGCGCACGGGGGCCGGGGATCGGCATGGTGGCCTCGTCGTTCACCGCCGGGGCGTCCGGGCATCCTGGAACATCGAGACCCACCCTAGTCCGCCGCGGCTCGCCCGGGCTCGTGGACGGGCTCCGAGGCACGCGGTGTAAAGCTCAGCGGCGTCCTCGGCCGCCCGGCGGGGAACCGGTAATAGCCGTCACCGGTACGCCGTCGCCTTGGCCTCAACAGCGCTTGACCTCAACAGCGCTTGAGCTCAACAGCGCTTGAGCTTCTAGTGTCGGGGCGGTCCCCGTGGCCCCGCTCCGCCCCCACCAGAGGAGGCAAGCCATGACCTTCACCGAGCTCGAGACCGATTACCTGCGCACCCAGCCCCTGGGCCGGCTGGCGACCGTGCGTGCCGACGGCACCCCGCAGGTCAACCCGGTCGGGTTCAGCCTCAACGAGAAGCTGGGCACGATCGACATCGGCGGGTACAACATGGCCGCGAGCCAGAAGTTCCACAACGTCTCCCGGCAGGGCAGGGCCGCGATCGTCATCGACGACATCGTCTCCAGTGACCCGTGGCGGGTGCGTTTCCTGGAGATCCGCGGCGCCGCGGAGGCCATCCAGGCCCCGGGCGGCCCCGCCGGCCGCATCGACGGTGCGATCATCCGCATCCATCCTCGGCGGATCATCAGCTTCGCCCTCGACACCCCCGACCGTGAGCCGCACGAGGTCACCATCCAGCGGCGCACCATCTCCTGAGTCATCTCGACGGGCAGGCTGTCCGCGGGACGACGTTCCGGACGTTGTTTGACGAACCGGGTTGGTCGGGTATACGGCGGACGTCCTGCTCCTCGATCATCGGTCGGCCATCGATGATCATTACTGGCCGGAGGTCTTCCGTGGTCTGGACCCTCATCAGCTGGGTGCTGCTTGGTCTCGTTGCCGGCGCGGTCGCGCGCCTGCTCGTGCCCGGGCCCGACCCGATGAGTATCCCTGCGACGATCCTGCTCGGCATCGTCGGCTCGTTCGTCGGCGGTTTCCTCGGCTACGTCCTGTTCAACCGTGATCTCAGCGAGGGCGCGCTGCAACCGTCCGGCATCGTCGGCTCGATCATCGGGGGTATCGTCGTACTGCTGGTGTGGCGGGCGGTGGGCCGCCGCCGTACGTTGCACCGCTGACGCCCCGCCCCCGAGGCCGCCTAACGGCCGCCCGGTGCGGTGGGTTGAC
>NZ_CDWWEW010000438.1:0-4036 GCF_977966315.1 Frankia sp. CeRuru1 | reverse complement strand
GCTCAGGGTCGGGCCCGGGGCGGCTCAGGCGGGTCGACCGAGCTGGCGAGCGAGCCGCGTCTGGTCGAAGTACAGCCGGTTCTCGGTGATCAGGCCGCGCTCGACCCGGTAGACCTCGACGACACGCAGGTTGATCCGACGCCCGGTGGGCGCGAGCTCCGTCCCGTCCGGGTCGCGGTAGACGCCGACGTGCGTCGCGGTCAGCGTGTACTCCTCGACCACGATCTCGCCCTGCTCGGCCAGCACGTGGGTATCGACGTCGATCTCACCGAAAGCCGCCAGGAAGGCGGCGCTGTACTCGGCGCCCGCCGCGCGCCCCTTGATCCGCACCCCGCCCGGTGCCTCGACGACCAGGTCCTCGTCGAGCAGCGACAGCACCGAGGCCTCGTCACCGAGGTCGAAGGCGTCCAGCGCGCGCTTCACCGTGTCCAGCGCCTCTCCCACGTGACATCCTCCAGGCTTGCCTGCCGCACACACCGTCCAGAGGGCGATCATCCCACCACCGGGCCGGTTCCCGACGGGAAACCGGACGTCCGGGAAGGACGTCAGACGCTCGTGGTCGAGCCGGGGCGGATGATCATCAGAACGGTGACGATCACCCAGAGCAGGCTGAACACACCGGCTGCCATCGCGAGACCGCTCGTGCGGGCGCGCGCCGCGGCCGCGTCCATGGCCACCGCGCCACCGTCCATGGCCGCCGCGCCACCATCCATGGCCACCGCGCCTCCGTCCTGCACACGGTCGGGGACGGCCGGGGATCCGGTGACGATCTCGTCGAGGACGCCACGCTGTCCGGGCAGCACCACGATGAGGAGCACGACGACGGCCACGGTGGTCAGCGCGATCGCGACGATCAACCAGGTCTGCCCAAGAACCCCCAGGCTCTGCGCGGTGAAGAACCCGAAGATCGGTACGACGAGGCCGAGCGCGGAGTAGACGCCACAGATTCGGTGCAGCACGCGGACAATCCCGGCAGCACGCTCGTCGCCCGGGGAGGTCAGCGCCAGGCGCGCAGCCGGGGCGAACATGCTGGCGGCCACGGTGATCGGTCCGATCGCGAGGATCGCGGCCAGAACATGCACGCTGAGCAGAAACTTGGTCACGGTATGCCTCTCAGGGTCGGCTCAGGATCGGCCCAGGATCGGGCGCGGACGGTCTGGCTACGGATCCGGTGACGCCGCGCCCACGCCTCGAGGCTAAGGTCCGGGCGGCTCGACGCCCTAGCCGCCACAGACACCATCATCCTTCCGAGACTGGCCGATCCCACCCCGTCACTGGCCGCGGGCGCGCGCGGCACCCGGACCGAGCGGTCACGCCGGCAGCGCAGATGAGTAGTTCCGCACCGCCGCGTCCACTCGCTCCGCCATCTGGTGGATGATGGTGCCTGCGCGTAACCCGCCTTGTGCCGTGCGTCTTCAGGAGGCTTTCGGTATGCCTTTGCAGGCTGCTATTCGGCTTGATGTTCGGCTTCTCGTACGGATTGACGACCGCGTTCTCCTCGCTCGCCCGCCGGGAGAAGCCTGGCATGTCCTTCCGGGTGGTCCGGTGGCGGCGGGAGAGAGCACGGACGACGCTCTCGAACGGCAGGTAGGCCGCCTCGCCGGCCCTCGGACGGTCTCCCGGCAGTTCATCGGCGCGGTCGAGCACGACGGAACCGTCACCGGCCACTCACCTGAACCCGCAACCGATCACGTGCTCAGTATCATGTTCGCCGGCTTCTGGCCGTCCGACATTCCGACGCCGTCACGCTGGGGAGAGCACACGCTGGTTCCGGTGAACATCGACGTGCTTCTCGCGACACGCCTGCGCCCGCTATCGATGGCCGAGGTGGTACGTCGCTGGCTCGCCGAAGGCTGGCCGCTCTGGCGCGGCCTCGATCCCGCCGTCGGCAACCGGCGGCTGCCCTCCCTGGCCTCACTGCGCGCGCAGCTGTTCGCCCGGCGGGAGGAGCTGCGCAGCCTCACCTTCCGGGACGCCGCCGTGGCGATCTGTGCCCTCGTCACCGCGGCCGACGGCCACATCGATCCGGCGGAACGCGAGGGGCTACTCGGCTTCATCGCTACGGATCCGGTGATGTCCCAGTTTCCCGAACAGGACGTGGAGCGGCTCTTCGATGGACATCTGAGCCGTCTCACCGCAGACTTCACCGCCGGCAAACAGGCCGCGCTGGCCGACATCGCCAAGGTGCGGGGGCGGGTGGCGGAAGCCGCCGCCGTGGTACGCATCGGACAGGTGATCGGCCTGGTTGACGGCGAGTTCGTCGCCAGCGAGCAGGCCGTGGTGCGGGAGGCCGCCCTCACCCTCGGCCTGAACGCCGCCGAGTTCGCCCTGTGAGGGGCGAGCCGGCGCCGGTTGAACGACGTCGCCGGCCCGGCCGCTCATGACCTCCTCGGCTGGCCTTCCCGGCTGACCTCCCCGGCGCGGCACCGATCGTGGCGGCACCGGTGGGGACCGCCGCCGGTCAGCTCTCCTTCTTGATCTCGAACCAAGACAGGATCCTGCCTCCGAACTTCAGGTCACCATTAATCTTGATCTTTCTGGTGAGGAAGAGCTTGGCCCCGCTGGCTTGACCGGAGACCACCCGAACGAAGCGGACACGATCCGTGACAATGGTCAGCGTCTGCTCCCCCGCGGATTCACTCGGGGTCCCGGTGGCGGGCGGTGTCGCCAAAGTGCAGACACCGTCGGCGACCCGCAGCTCGTAGGTGCGCACGGCGCCGCCTGGTCCACCGTTGAGCACGAATCGGACCAGAGCGTTCTCTTCCTGTGCCTGCTCTGGCCGGAAGGTGTCGCGCATCTGCCGGAAGACCTCGTCCAGCACCGCGTCACCAGCCGGCCCACCCAGCAGGTCGGAGACCTCACGCTCCGACATAGCGGGCAGACCGCTGACGAGTTTCGCCGGGTCGGCCGTGGGATCGACAGCAAGATCGGACATAGCCACACTCCTTTGCGTTCGTGTTGGCGTTCGTGGGCGGCAGCCTGTCGGCAGCACGCACGAGCACGCTAGCGAAGACGACACGGCGGCGGTTCCGTGGGCGACACAACCGGAATGTCGCGCGTGACGCCCCAGCCCACGGACGGCGCGGCCCACCGGCGGGTCACTATCGTGGCCAAGGTGGTCACTCCCACACTTCGACGCGTCGAAATCGACGGGCGCCCCGTTCCCCCCGATGATCCACATCGCCTGGCCCTGCTCCCCCACGGCCACTTCACCGTGCTGCAGGTGCGAGCCGGTCGGGCCCGGGGCCTGCGGTGGCATCTCACCCGGCTGGATGAGGCGAACCAGGAGCTCTACAGCGAGCCCCTGGACGGCGCGCTGGTTCGCCACCGCATCCGGCAGGCACTGTACGCTACCCAGACGGCCGCCAACGGCTCCGAGGCCACGGCGACAGCCGCCACCGCGCTGGATGCCACGGTCCGGATTGTCGTCACCGAGCGGCCGGACGGCGCAGGGGTGCGCGTCATCGTCGCGATCGGCGAACCGGCAACCATGCCGACCACCCCCCAACGGCTGCGGTCAGTGCCGTACCTGCGCCCGTTCGCCCACCTCAAGCATCTCGGGACGTTCGCGCAGATCCAGCACGGCCGGCTCGTCCGCCGTGACGGCTACGACGACGCCCTGTTGACCGCCCCCGGCGGGCTCGTCGCGGAGGGCGCAATGACCAACATCGGTTTCTTCGATGGCAACATGATCGTCTGGCCGGACGCTCCCGCCCTGCGCGGAGTCACCATGACGCTGTTGGAGCAGGCACCGGCGGACGGCGGCCCGCCCAGCGTACGGGCCCCCGTGCGACTAGCGGACCTGGCAGGCTTCGAGGCCGCCTTCGTCACCAACTCACGCGGGATCGCGCCCGTCCGGGCCATCGACGGCCACCTCTTCACGGGATCCGAATGGCTCATGACGGCGCTTACCCGCCGCTACGACGCGGTGCCATGGGATCCGATCTGAGCCGGGTCGACGGCGTCCCGCACGCCCGGGTGCTCCTGCGGACGGCCGGAGGACCACGTCCACCCGGCCTTATGTCCACCCCGGCCT
>NZ_CDWWEW010000437.1:0-4039 GCF_977966315.1 Frankia sp. CeRuru1 | reverse complement strand
GGCCATCGCCGGGGTACCGGAGGTGTTGCGCTTCGACGCGTCGCGGGTGCTGATGGTGGCCTACCGGACCACGCCGTCGGCCGGGCCGCCCCTCGCTGCCGGCACGGCGACCGCGATCAGCGTGCCGGCCTGGTCCTATCCGACGGGCTACCAGGTGCAGGTCACCGGGGCGCGGGTAACGTCCGCGCCCGGGGCTGGTCTGCTCTGCCTCGTCAATGATCCCGGCGCCGCCCGGGTCGAGGTCCGGGTCTCCCCGGCGACCGGTCCCGCGGTGACTCCGCCGTCCGTCGCGGGTGCGGCCGGCTGCCGCGCGACGCCGGCGATCGTCCCGGCAGGAGGGCGGTCGCCGGCGTCGGGCGGTCCGCGGGCGGCGGCGTCCGGGGATGACGCCACGGAGGAGTACTCCGGGCCGCTGCTGTGGCTGCTGCCGTTGATCGGTGCCGCCCTGGCGGCGCTGCTGCTCGGGGCCTTGCTGCGCCCGTGGCGCCGACGCTCGGGCCCTGGCCCGGGGTGGTCCGCGGCCGAGCCGCCGACCATGGCGGACACCTTGGTCGGAGGAGACTGAGCCGGTGGGAACCCGCTTCTTTTACGACACCGAGTTCATCGAACGCACCGACACCGGTCATCACTGGCTCGATCTGGTCAGCATCGGAATCGTCAGCGAGGACGGCACACAGCGGTACTATGCCGTGTCGACCGAGTTCGACCCGTCGTGGGCCGTGCCCTGGGTCCGTCGCAACGTCATCGACCAGCTGCCGTCGCCGTCGGGCGAGGCGTGGAAGCCGCGGGCCCGAATCCGTGACGAGGTCGCCGCGCTGTTGACCGCGGGCGGTACCCCCGAGCTGTGGGCCTGGTACGGGGCCTATGACCACGTGGTGCTCTGCCAGCTCTTCGGTACGATGACCGCCCTGCCCGCCCAGCTGCCCCGCTTCACCCGGGACCTGCGTCAGCTGTGGGAGGAAGTGGGCCGGCCGGTTCTTCCTGCACCGCCGCCCAACGCCCACGATGCGCTCGCTGACGCCTTGCACAACCTCGCCCGGTGGCGGGTTCTCGCCCCGCTGCGCGCCCAGGTCGCCGCCGTCTCGGACCCATCCCGATGAGTCACCCATCCCGATGAGTCGATGACGCGGCCGCGGCGGCCTATCGTCGCCACGCCACGTAACCACAATGTTGTCCTGAAGCACGGCCATCCCGCTACGCTGCCGCCGGAGAAAGCGGTGTACGGTCGACGGGAGGACTCGGGATGAGGATCGGCGTACTGACCGGTGGCGGCGACTGCCCGGGACTCAACGCGGTGATCCGGGCCGTCGTGCGCAAGGGAGAGAGCGTCTACGGCCACAGCTTCGTCGGGTACCGGGACGGCTGGCGGGGGCCGCTGACCGGCGAGACGGTCCCTCTGGACATCGCGGCCGTGCGGGGGATCCTCCCGCGCGGCGGCACGATCCTCGGCTCCAGCCGCACGAATCCCTACGCCGCCGTGGACGGGCCCGCGCTGGTGCGCGAGCACCTCGCCGCCGCCGCGGTGGACGCGCTCATCGCGATCGGCGGGGAGGACACCCTGGGGGTGGCCGCCCAGCTGCACGCCGAGGGACTGCCCGTGGTCGGAGTACCCAAGACCATCGACAACGACCTCTCCGCGACGGACTACACCTTCGGTTTCGACACCGCGGTCAACATCGCCACGGAGGCGATTGACCGGCTGCACACCACCGCGGAAAGCCATCACCGGGTGTTGATCGTTGAGGTCATGGGCCGCCATGCCGGGTGGATCGCCCTGCACAGCGGCATGGCGGGGGGAGCCAACGTCATTCTCATCCCGGAGCGGCCGTTCGATTTCGACAAGGTGTGCGCCTTCGTCGAGGCTCGATTTGCCACCCACTACGCGCCGATCATCGTCGCGGCCGAGGGCGCCGTCCCGATCACGGGCACCATGGTCGCCAGGGAGGGCGAGGTCGATGCCTTCGGGCATGTCCGCCTGCAGGGCATCGGGGCGGTCCTGGAGACCGAGATCCGCGCCCGCACTGGTCGTGACGCGCGTGCCACGGTGCTCGGGCATCTGCAGCGCGGCGGCACGCCCACGGCCTTCGACCGGTGGCTCGCGACGCGTTTCGGACTGCACGCCGTCGACGCCGTGCACGAAGGCGACTTCGGGGTGATGGTCGCCCTGCACGGCACCCGCATCGACCGGGTTCCGCTGCAGGATGCGACCCGTGAGCTCAAGACGGTGCCCGAGGAACTCTACCACGAGGCCGAGATCTTCTTCGGCTGACCAGGGAAGGGGCGGGCCGTCGGGCCGGACCCGGTCCGGGAACCAATCCCGGTCCGGGAGCCAGGGCTGGGTGCCGATTCCCGGGCGGATGCCTGTCCGAAGGAAGATGCCGATTCCCCGGAAAAATGTCGGGCGATGGTGACCGCCCGAACTCGACTGGGCCCGTACCCTGGTATCGTGAGCGTACTGGATCTCTGGCGGACTCTTCCGGCCAAGCAGCAGCCGTCCTGGCCTGACCCGGCAGAGTTGAGAGCCGCCTACGACCAGCTTGCGGCCCTCCCCCCGCTGGTCACCGCGCCCGAGGTTCGGTCCCTGACCGACCGTCTCGCGCTGGTTGCTCGGGGCGAGGCGTTCCTGTTGCAGGGCGGTGACTGCGCCGAGACCTTCGTGGCGAACACCGCCGACAAGATTCGGGACAAGGTCAAGACGCTGCTGCAGATGGCGGTCGTCCTCACCTATGGCGCGAGCACGCCGGTGGTGAAGGTCGCCCGCATCGCCGGGCAGTACGCCAAGCCGCGGTCCGCGGACATCGAGGCCAGCACCGGGCTGCCCTCCTACCGGGGCGACGCCGTCAACGACATCGCGCCCACGGCCGCCGCGCGGCGGCCCGATCCGATGCGGATGGTCGCCGCCTACCATCAGAGCGCAGTCGCGCTGAACCTCGTGCGGGCCTTCGCCACCGGCGGTTTCGCCGACCTGTCGAAGGTCCACGAGTGGAACAAGGCGTTCGTGCGGGATTCCGCGGCGGGTCGCCGCTACGAGGTGATGGCGACGGACATCGAGCGTGCCCTCGCCTTCATGGCCGCCTGTGGCATCGACCTCGATCGGACCGCCGCGCTGAGCGGGGTCGAGCTGTTCACGAGTCACGAGGGCCTTCTGCTGGAGTATGAGCGTGCTCTGACCCGGATCGAGGACGCCACCGGCGATCCGTACGACCTGTCCGCCCACATGATCTGGATCGGCGAGCGGACCCGGGACCTCGACGGTGCCCATGTCAACCTGCTGTCCCGGGTGGGCAATCCGATCGGCTGCAAGATCGGGCCGAAGGCTGGCCCGGACGAGGTCCTCGAGCTTGCCGAGCGGCTCAACCCCGACCATGTCCCCGGCCGGCTCACCCTGATCTCCCGGATGGGGGCGAAGCGGGTCCGGGACACGTTGCCCTCGATCATCGAGAAGGTCAACGCTGCCGGGCCGCCCGTGGTGTGGTCGTGCGATCCGATGCACGGCAACACCCGTGACGTGGGCGGCGTCAAGACGCGCCACTTCGACGATGTCCTCGACGAGGTCTTCGGCTTCTTCGAGGTCCACAAGGCGTTGGGCACCCACCCCGGTGGCCTGCACATCGAGCTGACCGGGGAGAACGTCACCGAGTGCCTCGGTGGGGCCGAACTCATCGGGGAAGACGACCTCGGCGGCCGTTACGAGACCGCCTGCGACCCACGTCTGAACACCGGGCAGGCGCTGGAACTGGCCTTCCTCGTCGCCGAGATGCTGCAGAACACCCGGGGAGAACGCGGCGCCGTGGCCCTCGTGGGCTAACGGGATCCCGGCGTCGGTACCCCGTCCGGGGGGCTCTGCGGCGAGGGCGCGCCTACCGTGGTCGGCGTGGCATCGGAGGCGGTGGTGTCGTCTGCCGGGGTCGTGGCGTCTGCCGGGGTCGTGGCGGGAGCCGCGTCGGTGCCCCGCCTGCCGGGCGGGTTGGCTGATTCGGTGATGATCAGCTCTGGTGAGGCGGAGACCGACGCCGATGACGGTGCCGGGGTTGTGGCG
>NZ_CDWWEW010000436.1:0-4046 GCF_977966315.1 Frankia sp. CeRuru1 | reverse complement strand
CGCCACCACGGTCGTCACGGTCACCGAGGCGCCGACCTCACGGTCTGTCCGCCGTCCGGTCGCGCGCCGGGCAGGTCCCTCTTCGAACGGTACGGCCGCGACCGGAAGCCCAGCCGCTATCGAGCGTCCCACTCGGGCCTACTGTCCAGCTCCGGCCGGGCGTCCGATTTCTTCCGAGCCGCTGTCGCCGCCCGAGCAATCGGTTCCACCAGATCAGGATGCCCTGCTGAGCCGCGAGGAGCTGTGGCAAGAACTTCTCGACGCCGCCGCCCGGGAGCCGATCGAGACGTGGATGACCTGGCTGCACCCGACGCAGGCCCGCCTGGCCGGCCGGCAGTGGTCGGGTCCGGCCCGCGTCCGCGGCGCGGCCGGTACCGGCAAGACGGTCGTCGCGTTGCACCGCGCCAAGTATCTGGCCGCCCGCGGGGAACGGGTGTTGTTTACCTCGCTGGTGCGCACGCTGGGGCCGGTCTACCGCGCCCTGCTGACCCGGATGGCCCCCGAGCACGTCGACCGGATCGAGTTCGCCACCGTCCACGCCGTCGCCGCACGTTGTCTTCGCGAACACGGCTTGGCAGACCGACACCAGCAGGAGGTCGCCGACACCTGTTTCTGGCGCGCCTGGGGGCAGGTCGGGCAGTTCTCGGTTCTGCCCGGGCTCGGCCTGGCTCCCGGGTACTGGAAGGACGAGATCGCGACAGTCGTCAAGGGCCGAGGCCTGACCGACTTCGAGCAGTACGCCAAGCTGGCACGCGTCGGGCGCAGCACTCCCTTGCAACCGACCCACCGACGTGCGGTGTGGGAGCTGTACGAACGGTACGAGCAGCTCCGGACAGAGCGCGGCGTCCTCGATCGCGACGACGTGCTGCTCCTGGCTCGCGACCTGGTGCGCGAGAGTTCCGGCACCCGGTACGACGCGGTGATCGTTGACGAGGTACAGGACCTGACGTGCGTCGGTCTGCAACTGCTGCATGCCTTCGTCGGCGACAAGCCGGACGGCCTGCTCGTGGTCGGCGATGGCCAGCAGTCCATCTATCCCGGCGGTTTCACCCTCGCCGAGGCCGGCGTCGCCGTCGTCGGACGCTCCACCGTGCTCGGGAGAAACTACCGTAATCGCGAGAAGATCCTGCGCTACGCCCAGGCGGTAGTCGCCGACGACAGCTTCGACGACCTCGACGGCGTCCAGGAACGCGGGCGGCGCGAGGTCGACGTCGACCGGCCGGGAGGCGAGATCCGCGAGGTCACGGTGTCGGGCACCGTGGCGCAGGATGCGGCGCTCTGCGAACACCTCGTGGAATTCCATGACAATCGGAACGTCCGTTACGGCGATATGGCGGTGCTCGTGCCGACGAACGCCGCGGCTGCGCGGTGGCTGCGCGTCCTCACCGATCGGGGCATTCCAGCGGTTTCCCTCAAGGAATATGACGGAACCAGCTGTGAGGCGGTCAAGGTCGGGACGTACCACCGGGTCAAGAGCCTCGACTTCGCCCACGTCTGTATTCCCGACCGCAACCTCTTCCCGAAGCCGTGGCGGCCGTCCGAGTCGGCCGACGCGTTTCGCGAGCGTACCCAGTTGGAACGCCGACAGATGTACGTGGCCATCACGAGGGCACGAGACAGCGTGTGGGCCGGTATTCGCGAGGTACCCGACTCGGACCACTCGATCCCCGCCGAGATCGGGCACAGCTCCAGGTAGGAACTCTGGAACGATCCCGCTTTCGTGGTCAGCACGTCCCCGACAACGAACTACGACATCTACGAGTACCTGCGGGTCGGCAACGGGATCGGCCCGGTGCACCGGTCATTCCTGCGGTTTGACACCAACGCGATCGAGGGCAAGCACGTCACCGCCGCGACACTGAAGCCGCCGCGGACCCGACGCTCGACCGCCGTGCGGGCCGGTGCCCGGCCCTCCGACGGGCCGCTCCACCCAGGGATGCCGTGTGTACACAATTCCGGGTCCACTTCGAAGCTGGTCAGCCCTGGCCTGTGGACGGAGATTGACCCAAATTTCCCGCGCATCCGGGCCTCCTTCCCGACCCGACCCGCGATTACGCCTTATCACCATCGCATACACTTCGGTTCAATTCCACCCAAAAGCGGACAGTGGTTAACTAGATTTGATATATTTGGGTAATATCCGCGCGCCACCGTCTCCGGCATGTGACGCTGCGTACGCGAGGTGCGATTCCATCACTGGCTCTGGGGGGAGAGGTGTTGTGGCGCTCATGCCTGTGACTCGGATGGTTGAACGGCCCCATCCGGAACAGGGAATACTGAGATCAAAGAAGCGATCGTTCCTGTCTATTGAGACGTCCACGCACCCGTTTACTGGTCCGATCGGGTAGAAAAATTGGCCAGGAGCGCGGCCGGCAGTCGAGAAAATTCCGGCCGGAACGTGCGGTGTTATCTCCACGCCGGCACACGCGGAGATGCCTCCTGCTGACTCCTGTTTGCCGATGGCCAGGTTTTTCTCGAAACCATACAAACCTACTCCAACCAGGAGAGGTTTCCCACACAAACTAGAATGGAGAAGACCATGGCGGAAATTGACCTCGGATTGGCCACGGACTGGGATGAGGGCGACACCCACGGCCGAATCAGGTTGAGGCAGAACCAGAAGTACCCGAACTCGCCCAAGAAGGATGTGCTCATCAGCTCGCCGGTGAGCATCGAACTCTCGGTCAACACAAACTACTCCACCTCTCAGGAAGCCGACAAGATCTTCTTCACGACCCACCACGGCAACCAGAAAAAGATCATCGCGATACTGGACTCCAACGGAGACCTCTACATCGCTGGCCGCGTGATCGAAGGGCAGTCGAACCTGTCCTACGAGTAGCCCGACAGCTCGGGGTGGGCCGGCGCCGCCGCGCCCACCCCGGCACGGACGTCGCTGCCGTGCTCGCCCCGCTGGGTCTGCGGCTGTCAGCAGCCAAGACCCGGGTAGTGCACACGAGCGACGGGTTCGACTTCCTGGGGTTCCGCATCCAGCGGCGCCGCAAGCGAGGCACGAACCAGTGGTACGTCTACACCTGCATCGCTGACCGGCCCCTCAAGGCGCTGAAGGAAAAGAGCGGCCACCCGATGAGCGTCACGTTCAGCCCGACGATGCCGCTGGTCGCCACCGGGGGTACCGACACCACCGTCCGGCTGTGGCAGCTGGCGTTCCCCGACCCGCCGCGGCTCGTCGCCGCCGTCGGCTACGGCCGGCGGATCAACCAGCAGTGGGCGCGGGCGGTGGCGTTCAGCCCGGACGGCACCCTGCTGGCCACCGCCGGCGCCGACCGCGTCACCGTCCTCTGGGACCTGTAAGCGCGTCCGGGACCTGTGAACGCTTGGGACCTGTGAACGCTTGGGACCTGTGGGTGCCGTAAGTGTCCCGGATCCGGGGCACTCCACCTGCGGACAACCCGGTGGCCGCTGCCAATGGTCCGATTTCGCAACAGTCGCGGGAGCTGCACGCTACTAGGGTCTGATCCGGGGTCGCGCGAAGGGCTCCAGGAGCGAACGGCCCCGGAGCCTACATCAGAACAACAGGAGGTACCGATGAAGGCGCTGGTATACCACGGGCCGGGCAAGAAGTCGTGGGAGGAAGTTCCCGACGCCACGATCCAGGAGCCTGGCGACGTCGTCGTCCGGGTCGACACCACCACGATCTGCGGGACCGACCTGCACATTCTTCAGGGCGACGTCGCGACCGTGACCGACGGCCGCATCCTCGGCCACGAGGCCGTCGGCACGATCATCGAGGTCGGCGACGCGGTCACGGCATTCCAGGTCGGTGACCGGGTGCTCGTTCCAGCGATCACGAAGTGCGGCCGCTGCGAGTACTGCCAGCGGGGAATTCCCTCGCACTGCCAGACCGTCGGGGGCATCGGCTGGATTTTCGGGCATCTGATCGACGGGACGCAGGCCGAGTTCGCCCGGGTCCCCTATGCCGACACCTCGCTGTACGCGGTGCCGGCGAACGTGGCCAACGAGCAGGCCATCTTCCTCGCCGACTCGCTGCCGACGGGCTACGAGGTCGGCGTGCTGGCCGGCAA
>NZ_CDWWEW010000435.1:0-4057 GCF_977966315.1 Frankia sp. CeRuru1 | reverse complement strand
GTGGGGGCCGGCGCCGGGGATTCCGGAGGCAGGACGAGGTCGATGTTGTCGATCAGGCGGGTGGTGCCCACCCGGGCAGCGACGAGCAGCAGGGCGGGACCGCTCCGGACCGGACGCAGATCGTCGGGGCTGGCCAGGGCGAGGTAGTCCACGTCCACCCCGTCCGCGGCGGCCAGAACCTCCCGCGCGGTCGCGAGCGCGGCGTCCTGCCCGCCCGCCTGGGCCCGGGCCCCGGCGGCGAGCGCCCGGGACAGGGCGAGCGCGCTGCGCCGCTGCTCGGGGGTCAGATAGACGTTCCGGCTCGACATCGCGAGGCCGTCGGGCTCGCGCACGGTCTCCACACCGATCACGGTGACGTCGAAGGCGAGGTCCGCGACCATCCGGCGGATGCAGACCAGCTGCTGGGCGTCCTTGCGCCCGAAGAACGCCAGGTCCGGACGGACCAGGTGGAGCATGGTCCCCACCAGGGTCAGCATCCCATCGAAATGGCCCGGACGGGCGGCGCCTTCGAGCAGCTCACCGAGCGGCCCGGCCTGCAAGCGGACGAGCGGCGGCGAGTCGTGGATCATCCGGGGGGCGAAGACGAGGTCGACTCCCTCCCGCGCGCACACGTCGAGATCGGCGGCCAGGGTGCGCGGATACCGGTCGAGATCCTCACCCGCGCCGAATTGCAGCGGATTAACGTAGATCGTGGCAACCACCTGGTCCGCCTGGGCCCGGGCGGCGCGCAGCAGCGAGGCGTGGCCCTCGTGCAGCGCTCCCATTGTCATGACGACGGCCCTGGTCGGGCGCGCGTGGGTCGGGCGCGTGTGCCCGGCTGCCGCCCGCGCGGGCGCGTCGTCCGGCGCAGGCAGACCGGCCTCACTCTGCCGGGCGATGGTGGCCTGCCGGTCGAGCGCGGCGAGCGCGGCGCGCAGCTCGGCCCGGTCTCTGGCCAGGACGGGACTGCCCGAGCCGGGGAGCGTGCTGGGCCGGACGGAGGGGGCAATGCTCCTAGCGGAGGGGACCGTGGCGGTGGCCGCCTGATCGCGGGATCCCGTCGATGGGCGGTCGGGCGTGGTGGAGAAAACAGCAGTCATAATCCGTTCCAGTCCTCGGATGGGGTACCGGACGTCGTTGGCAACTGTAACTCGGCTGCAATGGTTGTTGCCCTCCCCTGTGAGCTGGGCTTCGTTCGGGTGATCGTCCCGAACGAAGCCCTCTGCTCACTCCGGAAGGTGCAATTTGTTGCTTTGTGGCGTTATATGATACTTCGCTGGGGCTGCGAGCCCACCGGAGTTCAGGCCCCGGTGTGCGCGGGCTCGGCCCGCTCAGGGGCCTCGGCCTCCTGGGGGGAAGAGGGCGTGGGGGCTCCTGGACGGGTGTGCTGCGCGACGTAGGTGCCGGCGGCGATCGCCGCCGCGACCGGCCATTCGATGATCGAGGCCGCGGCGAGCCCGCCGAGCCCCAGGTAGTAGGCACCCTTGCCCAGCGACGGCCACTGCATGCTCGTACCTCGTCCAACCTCGAACCGCGACGTGAGCAGCGGTAGCCGGACCGTGAAGGTGTGTGTGCCCGGCGACCGCTCGGGGCCCGTGGGCGGGGCCGGCTGCTGCTGGTCCCGCTCAGGGGCAGAGGTGTCCGTGTCCTCCCGGTGCGGCTGTGGCCGTGCCCGTGGCGGAGTGTCCGTCTTCGTGGCCATGGCAGCTCACCTCTCTCGATATCTCGATCTCCTTCTAGGAGAGAACCTAAGATGAACTTATAGTATCCAGAAGATAACTTCTCGTGCTGTTCGCGGTGTGAGCGCGGTTAGGCGGTGGACAGGTAGTCCTTGAAGGAGATGCCGGTCAGTCGCTCGTAGGCCTCCACGTAACGGGCCTGGGTCGCCTCGACGACGTCCGCGGGCAGCTCCGGCCCTGGCGCGGTCCTGTCCCAGCCGGTACTCGTCAGATAGTCGCGGATGTACTGCTTGTCGAAGGACGGCTGGGAGGCTCCGGGCCGCCAGGTGTCCTCCGGCCAGAACCGGGACGAGTCCGGGGTCAGGACCTCGTCGGCGAGCCGCAGCGTGCCCTGGGCGTCATGACCGAACTCGAACTTGGTGTCAGCGAGCAGGATGCCGCGCTCGGCTGCGAGGACACTGGCCCGGCCGAAGATCTGCAGGGTCAGCCGCTCGAGCTCGGCGGCGAGCTCGGTGCCGATCCGGCCGGCCGCGTCGGCCCGACTGATGTTCTCGTCGTGCTCACCGATCGGCGCCTTCGTGGACGGCGTGTAGATCGGTGCCGGCAGCTTGCTGCCGTCCACCAGCCCGGTGGGCAGGGGATGCCCGCTGACCGCGCCGGTGCGCTGGTAGTCCTTCAGCCCGCTGCCGGTCAGATAACCACGGGCGACGCACTCGATCTGCACCATGTTCAGGCGTCGGCACAGCATCGACCGGCCGCGCAGCTGCTCCCTATACGGAGCGAGCTCGGCCGGGTACTCATCGGCGTTCGAACTGACGACGTGGGACGGGACCAGGTCGGCGAGCTGGTCGAACCACCACAGCGAAAGCCCGGTGAGAACGGCTCCCTTGTCGGGAATTTCGGTCGGTAGGACCACGTCGAACGCCGAGATGCGGTCGCTGGCGACCAGCAGCACGGCGTCGTCCCCGACCGCGAACAGCTCTCGGACCTTGCCCGAACCCAGGTGGGTGAGCCCGGCGAACTCCTCATGTGTCAGTGGCATACACCGACCGTACCCAGGGAGAACAACAGCACCCGCGGCGCGGGGGCGCGCGGGTCAGGTGAGGGCCGCCAAGGCGTCGAAGACCGGGCCGAGGCGCTTGGTGTAGCGCTCGGGCCGGCTCACCTCGTCGAGCCTGGCCTCGTCCAGGGCCAGGCCGCGGTCGCCGGCGTGCTTGCGCAGCGTCTCCCGGAACGGCACGCCGGTCTGCCAGGTCTCCATCGCCGCCGCCTGGGTGACGGCGTAGGCGTCCTCGCGGGACAGCCCCGTCTCGACGAGTTCGAGCAGCACCGCCGAGGTGTAGACCAGCCCGCCCGTGGCATCGAGGTTCGCCCGCATCCGTGCGGTGTCCACGACCAGCCCGGTGACCAGCCGGGTCGTCAGGTGCAGCAGGTAGTCGACGCCGGTGGCGGCGTCCGGCAGCGCGATGCGCTCGGTGGAGGAGTGGGAGATGTCGCGCTCGTGCCACAGCGGGACGCCCTCCAGCACCGGGACGTACTGCGCCCGGACGATCCGGGCGAGCCCGGCGATGCGCTCCGACATGATCGGGTTCTTCTTGTGGGGCATCGCGGAGGAGCCCTTCTGCCCGGAGCCGAACGGCTCGGACAGCTCCCGGACCTCCGTGCGCTGGCCGTGCCGGACCTCCAGGGCGACCGCCTCGCAGACGGTCGCGAGCCCGGCCAGCGCCGCGACCCAGGAGGCGATGCCGTCGCGCAGCACGACCTGGGTGGCCACCGGGGCCGCGGTGAGGCCCAGCTTGTCGGCCACATAGGCCTCGACGTCGGGGTCGATGTTGGAGTACGTCCCGACCGCGCCGGAGATCTTGGCGACGGCCACGTCCGCGCGGGCCGCGCGCAGCCGGTCGCGGCAGCGGGCGAGCCCGAACGCCAGGTCCGCGACGCGGTGCCCGAACACCGTCGGCTCGCCGTGGATGCCGTGCGTCCGGCCGACCCGCAGGGTGTTCCGGTGGGCTAGGCCGAGGTCGCGCAGCGCGGCGACGAGGGTGTCCGCCCGGGCGAGCAGCAGGTCGGTCGACTCGACCAGCTGCAGCGCGAGCGCCGTGTCGAGCAGGTCTGAGGAGGTCATGCCGAAGTGCGCGTAGGCGGCGGCGGACCGGGGTTCGGTGCGGTCGGCCCAAGCGGTCAGGAAGGCGATGACGTCATGCTGGGTGACGGCCTCCACCTCGGCAACGGCCTCGGGCGTCGGAGCGGGGGCGGCCCGGACCGGCTCGACGGAATCGGCGGGGATGCGGCCCGCGGCGGCGTGCGCCTCCATGACCAGCACCTCGACGCGACACCACAGCTCGTACTTGTGCGCCTCCGACCACACCCGGCCCATCTCCGCCAGGGTGTAACGGCCG
>NZ_CDWWEW010000434.1:0-4061 GCF_977966315.1 Frankia sp. CeRuru1 | reverse complement strand
GCTCACGCCGGCCCCGGAACAGCAGACGGTGGCGCCCGAACGGATCCGCGGCCGCCTGAGCCGACTGTACGAAGGCGTTCACCATGCTCGTGGTGTCAAGGGAGACCCCTGACGAGCCTGGCAGCGACGGATGACCATCCGCACCCCTCCTGCCTGCGCGCGGACACCGCACCGCCTGATTCGCACTCCCTGATTCGCACCCCCTGATTCGCATAGTCTGGAGGACACGTGACCCACGCGGATCCCGAGAATCCCTCGCTCGACTGGCTTGTCAACAACTTCGTCGACTTCGTGCCCGGTGTGGCCAATGCGATCGTCGCGTCCTCGGACGGGCATCTCCTCGCCGTCTGCACTGGTTTCCCGCGTGAGCGGGCGGAACGGCTGAGTTCCCTCGCGTCCGGTCTGTTCAGCCTGACCTTGGCCGCCGCCGACTTCGTGGACGGCGGCCACGTCACCCAGACCATCGTCGAGATGGCCCAGGGCTCGCTGCTGCTCATGGCCGTCGGGGAGGGGTCCTACCTGGCCGTGCTCGCCACCAACACCTGCGATATCGGGCTCGTAGGGTACGAGATGACGGTGCTCGTCGCCCGGACCCGGGAGGCGCTCACCCCGGCCCGCCGCGAAAATGTGTGACCAGGTGCCCACCAAGTGACATCCCCCATGACCCCATGACCCCATACCCCATGACCAGGTGACCAGGTGACCACGTGAACGGGGACGCGGTGGAGCCGTCGGGCGAGCTCGTGCGGCCGTACACGGCGACCCGCGGCCGGGCGCGCCCGTCCCGTCTGCTGGCGCTCGAGGCCATGGTGACCACGACACCGCTCGGCCGCGGGCGGCTGCCGGTCCTGCTTCTCGAACAGAAGTCGATCGTCGCGATGTGCGTGCAGCCTCAGTCGGTGATCGAGATCGCGGCCGAGCTGCGTTTGCCTGTGGGCGTCGTCCGCGTGCTCGTCGCCGACGCGGCGGCGGACCGCCTGGTGGAGATCTCCCAGCTCACCATGCCGACGGGAGCCCCGCAGCTCGAGTTGCTCGACCGGGTACTCGCCGGCCTGCGTCGCCTCTGAGCCGGCGCGCTCTGAGCCGGCGCGGCATTCCGCGCCGCTAGGCTGGACAGAGCATCGAGCTTACGTGAAGCTTCGGATCACGCTTATTCTGTCACGTCGCCTCAGGGGACGATCGATATGATCCAAAAGCTGATGCCTCCCGTGTCCCGCCATCCGCTCACCCGCGCGCTCGTCACACGTACCCCCCTTGCCCGGGGGATCATCGATCGCTTTGTCGCCGGCCCGTCCGACGCGGACGCGGCCGCCGCGGTAGCCGGACTTGCGGACCTCGGCCTCCTGGCGACGGTGGATCTGCTCGGTGAGGACATCACCCGTGCGGAGGACGCGGCCCACACCCTGCTGGCCTACCTCGGGCTGCTCGACCTCGCCGACCGCGCGGGGATCGCCGCCGGTCTCGACGTCTCGGTGAAGCTGTCCGCGCTCGGTCAGGCCGTGCCTCGCGACGGCCGCAAGCTGTCGTACGAGAACGCCGCCGAGATCTGCGCGCGGGCAGCGGCGGCGAACGCGACGGTCACCCTGGACATGGAGGATCACACCACCACGGACTCGACGTTGGACACCCTGGTGGAGCTGCGTCGGGACTTCCCCTCCGTCGGCGCCGTCCTGCAGGCGCAGCTTCTGCGCACCGAGACGGACTGCCGTGACCTCGCCACCGCCGGGTCACGGGTGCGGCTGTGCAAGGGCGCCTACCGCGAACCGCCCGCCGTAGCCCACCAGGGACGTCCGGCTGTCGCCGCCGCGTACGCCCGCTGTCTGGGAATCTTGCTCACCGGATCGGGCTATCCCATGATTGCCACTCACGACCCCGCCCTCCTGAACCTCGCCGGCCGGTTCGCCGAGCACGTGGGACGCCTGCCCGCGACCTTCGAATACCAGTTGCTGTACGGGGTACGCCCGGTCGAGCAGCGGCGGTTGGCGTCGACCGGGGCCACGGTGCGGGTGTATGTGCCCTACGGGGCGGACTGCGTGCCGTACCTGACCCGGCGGCTGGTGGAGAGACCCACGAACCTGCTGCTCGCCGCTCGCGCGCTCCGGAGTCGGGCCTGAGATGCGGTGGGCCTGAGATGCGGTGGGCCTGGGATACGGCGGGCCTGGGATACGGCGGGCCTGGGATTATGGGCGGGCCTGGGATTATGGGCGGGTTTGGGATGCGGGCCGGCTGAGACGCGGGCAGGCTGGACGGGGGACGGAGCGTGCGGCGGGACGAAGCAGAGCGCGTGGCGACCGGACCGGTGACGGTTCCGGTTGCGCGTAACGAACCGGTCCGTTCCTACGCCCCGGGTAGCCCGGAACGTGCCAGTCTGCGGCGGGCCCTGCTCCGGCTGGGCGGTGAGCATATCGAGCTGACCAACACGATCGGGGGACACCAGCATCTCGGCGGCGGCCCGGCCCGCGACGTCGTGCAGCCTCATGCATACCGGCGGGTGCTCGGAACGCTGCGAGAGAGCACCCACGCGGACGCGGCCGAGGCGGTCGCCGCGGCGAAGAAGGCCGCCCCCGGCTGGCGGGATCTGGGTTTCGCGGGACGGGCCGCGGTGCTCCTGCGCGCCGCGGAGGCCCTCTCCGGCCCGTGGCGGGACACGTTGAACGCGGCCACCATGCTGGGCCAGTCGAAGACCTGCCAACAGGCGGAGATCGACGCCGCCTGCGAACTGATCGACTTCTGGCGGTTCAACGTGATGTTCGCCGCCGAGTTGCTGGCCGACGTGCCGGCCAGCGGGGCCGGGGAATGGAACCGGCTGGATCTGCGTCCGCTGGAGGGATTCGTCTACGCGGTCAGCCCGTTCAACTTCACCGCCATCGCCGGGAACCTGGCGACCGCGCCGGCGTTGATGGGGAACACCGTCGTCTGGAAGCCGGCTCCCACGCAGGCGTTTGCCGCGCATTTCCTGATGCGGCTGCTGGAATCGGCGGGGTTGCCTCCCGGCGTCATCAACCTCGTCGGCGGTTCGGGTGAACCGGTCAGCGACGTGGTGTTCTCCGACCCGGATCTGGCCGGCGTTCATTTCACCGGTTCTCCCGCCGTCTTCGCCCGGCTGTGGCGGGCGGTCGGCGAGAACCTGGACGGCTACCGTTCCTATCCGCGGATCGTCGGGGAGACCGGTGGCAAGGACTTCGTGGTGGCGCATTCCTCGGCCGACGTCGACGTGCTGCGTACCGCGCTGCTGCGGGGGTCCTTCGAGTACAGCGGTCAGAAATGCTCGGCGGCCTCCCGAGCGTACCTGCCCGCAAGCCTGTGGCGGCGCCTGGACGCCGAACTCGCCGCCGCGACCGAGGCACTGTCGGTGGGGGACGTCAGCGACTTCGACCATTTCACCGGTGCGGTCATCGATGCGCGCGCCTACGATCGCCTGGCCGCCGCGTGCACCCGTGCTGCCAGCGATTCGACCGTCACCGTTCTCGCCGGGGCACAGTGCGACGACGCTGTCGGCTGGTTCGTCCGGCCGACGGTGCTGCTCGGCACCGATCCCGGGCGGGAGTGGTTCACCCGCGAGCTGTTCGGCCCGATCCTGTCGGTTCACGTCTACGACGACAACCGGCCGGGGGCCTGGGACGACGTGCTGACACTGATCGACCGGACCTCGTCCTACGCGCTCACCGGTGCCGTCGTCGCGACCGACCGCTCGGCGATCGCCCGCGCCGAACACGTGCTGCGCTTCGCGGCTGGCAACTTCTACATCAATGACAAGCCGACCGGGGCCGTGGTCGGCCGGCAGCCGTTCGGCGGAGCTCGCCGTTCCGGCACCAACGACAAGGCCGGTTCCGCGCAGAACCTGCTGCGCTGGGTTAGCCCACGGGTGATCAAGGAGAATCTCGCTCCGCCTGCCGACCACGTGTATCCCTACATGGGGCCCGGGGCCTTTGGCGTGACCGGCGACCGTGCGTCCGGTGGTGTCGTGGGTGGTGGTGGCGCGTCCGGTGGTGTCGTGGGTGGGCTGCCGGACGACTCCGCCGGGGGTCCCCCGGCCCCTGACCGGGCGCCCTGACTGCGGG
>NZ_CDWWEW010000433.1:0-4066 GCF_977966315.1 Frankia sp. CeRuru1 | reverse complement strand
GTGCTGGTGGTTGGCTGGCCGCCCGCGCCACCCACCAGCACCCCGACGATCACAGCGGAGCGGTGTCCCCGACGCCGCTGCGGCTGCCCGCCCGCAATGTCACCCACACCGGGGTCATCGACCTTGGCGGGGACGGGCTGGCCGTCGTCGCGGTGTGCTCCACGGTGAACTTCGCGCTGCGCACCCCGGGTGAGCAGGAGTCGCTGGTCGCGACGTTCGCCCGCTACCTGCACTCGCTGACCGCGCCGGTGCAGATCCTCATCCGGGCCGAACGGCTCGACCTGACCGGCCAGATCCGTGACCTGCACGCCCTCGCCGCCGGCCTGCCGCACCCGGCCCTGGAAGCGGCGGCCTACGAACACGCCGACTACCTCGGCCAACTCGCCGCGGACACCGACCTGCTGCGCCGCCAAGTGCTGCTCATCCTGCGGGAACCGCTTGTCGCCGCCGGACCCGCCGACGGGCTCGGCGGGGCCTCCCCGCTCGCCGTCCTGCAAGGGCGCCGTGCCGCAGCGAGGGACGCCCGGCAGGTCGGCGACGCCACCCGGCGGGCCGCGCAGACCCGGCTGGCCCGCCGGCTGGCCGAGGCGGTCGACCTGCTCGCCCCCGCCGGGATCGTCGTCACCCCGCTGGACGCCGGTCAGGCCACCGGCGTGCTCGCCGCGGCCTGCAACCCGGAAAGCCTACTGCCCGCCTCACCTGAGCTCGCTGCCCCCGACGAGGTCATCACGACCGCCGACGCCGACCGCTTCGACCCCGACCTGTACGCGGACGACGAACCCGACCCGGAGGCAGACGCGGGAGTTGACCGGCAGCCCTTGGCACCCGCGGGCGGGCGGAGACCTGCCCGGGGCGCTCGCCGCGCCACTGCCGCCGGCCGGGACGCGGACGACCCCTGGGACGACGACCTGTGAAAGGACGGTCATGAGACGGCCGAAGAAGACAGCCGGCGCGCACGGCGGCCGACGTCCTGCGGCGGCGCCGGAGACGAGCGCGGCGGCGTTCGTGCCGGACGCGGTGTCGGTGGCGCCGCGGCACCTGGAAGTCGGCGGCGAATACCTGGCCACGTTCGCGGTGACCGGCTTCCCGCGGGAGGTGCATCCCGGCTGGCTGCAACCCCTCCTCACGTATCCGGGCCGGGTCGACGTCGCGGTGCACGTGGAGCCGATCGACCCGGTCACCGCCGCGAACCGGCTGAAAAGACAGCTGGCCAAGCTCGAGTCCGGCCGTCGTGTCGGGGAGGAGAAAGGCCGGCTGATCGACCCGCAGGTCGAAGCCGCCACCGAGGACGCCTACGACCTGTCCGCCCGGGTCGCCCGCGGTGAGGGGAAACTGTTCCGCCTCGGCCTCTACCTCACCGTCCACGCGGTAAGCCACGAGCAGCTCGCCGACGAGGTCGCCGCCGTCCGGGCACTGGCCGCGTCGCTGCTGCTGGACGCGAAACCCGTGACCTACCGGTCGTTGCAGGGCTGGGTCACGACCCTGCCGCTGGGGCTGGACCAGGTCCGGATGCGCCGCACGTTCGACACCGCGGCGCTGTCGGCGGCGTTCCCGTTCACCTCACCCGACCTGCCGCCGGCCGACCCGACCGCGGTCGCCGCCCCGACCGGGGTGCTCTACGGGTTCAACCTGGGTAGCAGCGGGCTGGTCTACTGGGACCGGTTCGCCTGCGACAACCACAACGCGGTCATCCTCGGCCGCGCCGGCGCCGGCAAGTCCTACCTGGTCAAGCTGGAACTGCTGCGCTCCCTCTACCGGGGTGTGGAAGTCCACGTCATCGACCCCGAAGACGAATACGCCCGGCTCGCCGCCGCGGTCGGCGGCACCTACCTCCACCTCGGCGCCGACACCGTCCGGGTCAACCCGTTCGACCTGCCGATCCAGACCCGCCCCGATGGCCGGCGCACCGCCCCCCGCGACGCGCTGATGCGGCGCAGCCTGTTCCTGCACACCGTCATCGCCGTCCTGGTCGGTGAGCTGTCGCCGGCCGCCCGCGCCGCCCTCGACCAGGCGATCCTCGCCACCTACCGGCAAGCCGGGATCACGTCGGATGCCCGGACCTGGACCCGCCCCGCGCCGCTACTCGGCGACCTCGCCGCCGTACTCGCCGCCTCCGCCGACCCGGCCGCGGTCGAGTTGGGCGCCCGGCTGCATCCCTACGTCCACGGCGCGTTCTCCGGCCTGTTCTCCGGCCCCACCACCCGCCGCCCCGAAGGCCATCTCGTGGTGTTTTCACTGCGGGACCTGGCGGATGAGCTCAAACCGATCGGCACCCTGCTCACCCTGGACACGATCTGGCGGACCGTGTCCAACCCGGCCGACCGCCGCCCCCGCCTCGTCGTCGTCGACGAAGCCTGGCTGCTGATGAAACAACCCGCAGGTGCGGAGTTCCTGTGGCGGATGGCGAAAGCGTCGCGGAAACGGTGGGCCGGGCTCACCGTCGCCACCCAGGACGCCGCCGACGTTCTCAGCTCCGACCTCGGAAAAGCCATCATCAGCAACGCGGCGACCCAAATTCTGCTGCGCCAAGCCTCCCAAGCCATCGACGACATCACCCAAACATTCGACCTATCCGACGGGGAACGGCAGTTCCTGCTCTCCGCGGACCGCGGCCAGGGCCTGCTGTCCACCGGAACACAACGGGTCGCTTTCCAAGCGATCGCCTCACCAGCAGAGCATCGGCTGGTCACGACGAATCCCGCGGAACTCGCCGCGCAATCCCACGATGGCGCGGACGACGACGGGGCGTTCTTCGACCTCGGCCCCGACGCCGACTTTGACCCCGTCGACGGCTCGGAGAACGACGTCTACCTCGACGCCGCCTGAAATCACTTTACCCGCTGTCCGTCCCCTTCATCTGAAGGAGTTTGTGATGCCGTCACCGGCTGATCGGTCCCCGTCCGTTCCCGCGCCGTCATCCCCGGTCGGCGGATACCTGCGGGACCCGTGGGGCACGGTGCACGCCGTGGCCGGGCACGTCCTGGCGTGGCTGGCGGCCTGGGGGCCGGTCGCCGGCCCGGCCCTGACTCTCACCGTCGTCGGCATTGTCCTGGCCAGGCGTCGGTGGCAGCGGCGCTACCAGCGGCAGCTGCGGGCCGACGCCCGGGTGGTCACCATCCTCGCCCCACCCACGGTCGACCCGGCCGGCGCAGTGACCTTGTGGGGAAACCTGGTCGGCCTGCTGCGGCCACGCTGGCGCCGCCGGCTCGTCGGCCAGCCGCACCTGGCCTGGGAATACCTGTTCACCTCCGACGGGGTCCGTATCCAGCTCTGGGTCCCCGGCCTGATCCCCCGAGGGATGATCGAACGGGCGGTCGAAGCGGCGTGGCCCGGCGCGCACACCCAGACCGCGCCCGCCCGCGCACCACTGCCCACCGTCCCCCGGCCGGGGCGGCAGCTGCTGGCCGTCGGCGGCGAAGCACACCTGGCCCGCCCCGAAGCGTTCCCGATCCGCGCCGAGCATGCGGCCGACCCGCTCCGGGCGCTGCTCGGCGCTCCCGTCGGCCTGGCCCGCACCCAACGCGCGGCCGTGCAGATCGTGGCGCGCCCGGTCACCGGACATCGGGTCGCGAAGGCCCGCCGCGCCGCCCGCCGGCTGCGCTCCGGCCAGTCCCCGCACCTGGTCGGGGCGCTGCTGGACCTGCTCACCCCCGGCCCCTCGAAGACGGGCGGCAGCCACACCACCCCGAAGGTGGACCACCAGACGTCGTTGGAGCAGGGCGCCGAGGACCGGGCCATCGTCGCCAAGCAGCGCGGCGCTCACTACGAGACCCGTATCCGCTACGCCGTCGCCGCGATCCTCGACCAGGACGCCAGCGACCCCGACCTGGAGCGGGCCCGTGACCAGCTCCGCGGCCGGGCGCACGCGATCGCCGCCGGGTTCGCCGGTTACACCGAGCACAACTACTACACCCGCGCCCGGCTGCGCCGGCCGCTGCTGCCGCTGGCCGAACGGCGTCTCGGACACGGGGACCTGCTGTCCGTCGCCGAACTCGCCGCGCTCGCGCATCTGCCCGTCGATGAGGGCACCCCCGGCCTGCAACGCGCCGGCGCCCGCGCGGTACCC
>NZ_CDWWEW010000432.1:0-4072 GCF_977966315.1 Frankia sp. CeRuru1 | reverse complement strand
TCCCGCCTCTTGCCAGACCATGGAGAGTGGTCCCATTACGGACATTGCAGACGTTGTAGACATTGCAGACACCCGGGGGCGGGAATTGGGGCACCCGGCCCCACCGGTTCACCCCCCGTCGGCGATTGCCGATCAGGTGTTGGCGATTGCCGATCGGGCCCTACCCGGTCCGCCAGAGCTTCAATCACTCCACAGCCACTCCACGACGAACCTCCCCATCAACTCCCGTCCAATGAGCTGCTGCTGAACCGCTGTGTTAATCGCCGAGCGAGGCCCGGCTGGCGGAAGCGGCGGAGGTCACGGAAGCGGCGGAGGTGACACAACTGCTTTCACCCGAGGCCAGCCGGTGGCACTGTGCCCCTGGGCACGGCCGACGCCCCTGGGCACGACCGGGTCAGGAGCACGGCCGACGCCCCTGGGCACGGCCGGGTCAGGAGCACGGCCGGGTCAAGGAACCCGACGGACCGGTGAGGAGACACGGATGAGCAGCCAGATCGAGAGCGAACCCGGCCAGGGCACGCTGACGGTACGGATCAACCGCCCGGAGAAACGCAACGCCCTCACCCAGGCGATGTACGTCGCCCTCACGGAGGCGTTCGACAAGGCCGAGACCGACCCGGAGATCCGGGTTATCCGGTTGACCGGCAGCGGTGGATCCTTCACCGCCGGCAACGATCTGGTCGACTTTCTGGCCACCGACGCCCTCCGGGCGGAGGGTCCGACGCTGACCTTCATCCGGACGCTGGCCCGCAGCACGAAACTTCTCGTCGCCGAGGTCGACGGGCCCGCGATGGGCATCGGGACCACGCTGCTGCTGCACTGCGACCTCGTCTATGCGACCGAGCGCAGCACTCTCGGGATGCCGTTCGTCAACCTGGGGGTGATCCCCGAGTTCGGGTCAACCCTCCTGCTACCCCGCCGGGTCGGGCCAGCCATCGCTGCCCGCATCGTCTACTTCGGCGAGTCCCTCGGAGCGGCCGAGGCCGCCCGACTGGGGGTGGTGACCGAGGTGCTTCCCGACGCCGAAGCGCTACGCGCCCGGGTCGACGACCGGGTGGCGGCACTGCTGGCCCAGCCGCCGCAGGCGCTCGCGGCAGCTCGCGCCCTGCTGCACGACGGCGGGACACCGGAGGTGCTGGCGCGCATCGACGCCGAAAGCGCGATCTTCACCGAGCGCCTCGTCAGCGACGAGGCGAGATCCGCGATGACCGCCAGGCTGCCGGGCCGCCACGGCACGTCGGCAGCCGAGGGCTGACCGGCCACCCGTGAGCTGACCGACCACCGAGGGCTGACCGACGTCGGTGCCGGCCCGCTCCATGCCGTCCGTGCGGCCCGGGAGGACCAGCCCCGCAACGGCGACGAGGGCGACCGGTTCGCCCCGTCCGGGCGGGGCATACCGGTGCCTGTGACCCATTCCCTGCCGCACCAACGCGACCGGGGTAGTGCCCTCGGGCACCGGCCTTGGTGGCGCCGCGCCTTCTCCTCCGGCTCCTCCGATCCGGGAAGGTTCCCCCCGGCTCGCAGCGCATTCGGGCTACGCCGCGTCCTCGCCGCGTTCGGCCTGGTGTTCTGCGGGGTCTTCGCCGGTTTCTTCGCCGTCCGGGGGCAGACAGCCGGCGCCGCGGTCCTCGCCTTCCTCGCCCTCGTCGCCATCGTCGATCTGGTCGTCATCCAGCGACGGATCCGGCGCCAGACCGAATGATCCCCACGCCGGTCCGGATGGGCGGTGCTCCCGCATAAGGTGGCCGAGGATCGTCGCGTCCGACACCGCCAGGCTCGCCCGCCAGCCTGGTCGGTCCGCGCCGATCCGGCTGGCGGAACGAGCAGGAGGATCTCAGTGGGCGGCGGGACGGGCGGCCGACCGAACGGGCGGCGATGAACGATCCGGAGGGCGTCTCCGGGCCGGTGTCGGCTGGCTTCGCGCGCGGCACGACCGACGAGGCGGGCCTGCGCCGCGGGCTTCGCCGGATGCGGCTCATCGCCGGCAGCCTGCTTGCCGCGGTGGTGACGATCTACCTCCTCGCCGCCCGCTGGCAGGCCCGCGGTGGCCCGGAGTGGATCGGGTACGTGGCCGCGGCCGCCGAGGCGGGCGCGGTCGGCGCACTGGCCGACTGGTTCGCGGTGACCGCGCTGTTCCGCCACCCACTCGGCCTCCCGATCCCGCACACGGCGATCATTCCTCGGCGTAAGGACGCGCTTGGTCGGAGCCTGGAGAGCTTCGTCGGCACCCACTTCCTCGCCGAGGAGGCGATCCGGGAGAAGATCGACGGCATCGGAGTGTCCGCCCGGGTCGGTGCCTGGCTGCGCCAGCCGTCGCACGCCGAACGGGTCACGACCGAGGCTGCGGAGCGGCTCACCGCGATGATCTCCGGGATGAACGACGATCTGGTCCGCGAACTCGTCGAGAAGGCGGTGCTGCCCCGCATCGTCGAACGGCCCTGGGCCGGGGCCCTCGGAATGGCGCTGGAACGGGTGGTCGAGGACCGGCTGCACCATCGACTGGTCGACGTGATCGTCACCGAGGCCGAGACGTGGTTGAAGCAGAACCCGGAGGTCTTCACCCGCACCGTGCAGGACCGGGCACCAAGCTGGTCGCCGAAGTGGCTGGACGAGGCGGTCGCGGCCAAGGCGTACAGCGAGGCGCTGCGCTTCACCGAGGCGCTGCGCACCGACCCCGAGCACCGGGCACGCCGCGCCCTGGACACGTTCCTGCGCGGCTTCGCCGGCCGGCTGCGCACCGACGAGGCGCTGGGACGGCAGGTCGAGCAAATCAAGTACCGGCTCCTGGCCCATCCCGAGGTCGACCGGGTGATCTCCGCCATGTGGGCCACGGCGAAAAGCATCCTGCTCGATCTCGCCTCCGATCCGGGCAGCACGGCCCGGGTCCGCGCGACCGACGAACTCGCGGCCTTCGGCGCCCAGCTCGCCACCGATCCGGAGCTGGCGCGCACCGTCGACCACACCGTGGCGAACGCGGCCACCCGCGTGGTGTGCCGGTACAAGGACGACATCGCCGCGATCATCGGAGATACTGTCGGCCGCTGGCAGCCCGACGAGACCTCCCGGCGCATCGAGCTGCACGTCGGTCGCGACCTGCAGTTCATCCGGATCAACGGCACCGTCGTCGGTGCCCTCGTGGGACTGGTCATCCACCTGGTCACCGAACTCGCCTTCTGACGCAACGGGTGGAGTTGAGGAAGCGTGCGGGGCAACGAGGACGATCGCCGTGGCGACGAACGTGGGAGCCGGCCCGGCCCGGATGACCGATAGCCCGTCCGGGGACTGCCATGGCCGACGCCACCCGGTCGGCCCAGCCTGCTGGTCGCCGGACTGGTCATGCTGGTCTGGTTCGGGCTGATCACCCGGATCGGCCACTACGACGTCGACGTCTTCCTGCGGGCCGGCGCGGCCGGGCAGCACGGGCTCGATCCCTATCCCGCCCCCGGCGCGGGGGGCGGTGTACTCCGGCTTTCCGTTCGTCTACCCCTAACCTCACGGCGATGCCGTTCGCCCCGCTGCTGCTCTGACTGCTGCTCGCCCGCCGGTTGCGGGCCTAGACGGCGGCCCTCCCCGATCGGGCCGGACCCCGCCGTGGGATCGGACACTCCGGTGGGACCACCCACTTCCGTGGGGCCGGGCACGTCACCGCCGCGACCGGGGGCTGCGGACCGCGGCCGGCGACCCGCTCGCCCGAAGGAGTAACCCGGGACGAACCGGCGGGTGAGCCCGAGACGTACAGCCGCAGGATCGGCGTCTCTCACACTCCGCGTGGCGGGACGGCGATGTACCTTGAACAGAACGACGGCTTGCAAGGCCGTCCGCGCCCGGCCGAACGGTCGGGTGTGCGAGGTCGGTGCGAGCGCCCTAGCGGGGATGACCCGCCGGTGGGTCCGGTCGCGAAACCCGGCCGTACCCCCGGCCTCCGGACGATACGCGGACTGGTGTGGAACACCTCATCCAGTCCGGGTGGACCCATGGCGGCCCTGACCTGATCGGCGGATCCTCTGTCTCAGTACGGAAACTCCCAGTCTCACCCGGCCCAGCAGTCCCACCCGGCCCAGCAGTCCCACGC
>NZ_CDWWEW010000431.1:1266-4281 GCF_977966315.1 Frankia sp. CeRuru1 | reverse complement strand
ACTCGGCAAGGTCCGTTTCGAAGTCGGCGCACACCGCCCGCATGATCTCTTCCAGTCGGGTCAGGTGCCCGTCCTCGAAGACGCGGTGCCGGTATTTGGTCACGAAAACCAAGTGGGCGTGCAGCGCGAAAACGCAGTGCCTGCCAGTACGGATGTCGAGATCGCTGCCCATAGGCCAATGGTAGGCTCGATCTGTGCGGCTTCGGTACAACTTCCGCCTCGACCCGTCGCCGGGTCAGAGGGCGGCACTGTCCCGGACATTCGGCTGCGCCCGGGTCGTGTTCAACGACGGGCTGCGGCTGCGGCAGGAAGCACACACCGTCGGGTTGCCGTACGTGTCGGCTGGGGAACTGTCGAAGCGAGTCATTACCGAGGCGAAGAAGACCCCGCGACGGGCGTGGCTCGCCGACGTGTCGGCGGTGGTGCCGCAACAGGCCGCTGCGGATCTCAACGTTGCCTACCGGAACTGGTTTGACTCGCTGTCAGGGAAGCGGAAAGGCCGGAAGGTTGGGCCGCCCCGGTTCCGGTCGCGGAAGGACAGCCGGCAGGCGATCAGGTTCACGAAGAACGCCCGGTTCGTGGTGACCGAGGGCCATCGGCTCAGGCTGCCGAAGATCGGAGATGTACCGGTTCGCTGGTCGCGGGAACTGCCGTCCGACCCGTCGTCGGTGACGGTGATCCGGGATGCGGCGGGCAGGTACTTCGCGTCGTTCGTCGTACTGGTGGAGGGGGAGCCGCTTCCCCCGTTGGACTCCGAGGTGGGGATCGATCTCGGGCTGGAGTACTTCGCGGTTCTCTGCGATGGGACGAAGGTCACGTCGCCGAAGTTCCCGCGCCGGGCGCATCGGAAGGTGCGCCGGTTGCAGAAGGACCTGTGCCGCAAGAAGAAGGGCAGCACCAGGCGGAAGAAGGCTGTCGTCGAGGTGGCACGGGCGCACGCCCACGTTGCCGACGCCTGACGGGACTGGCAGCACAAGCTCTCCACGACGATCATCCGCGAGAATCAAGCGGTGTACGTCGAGGACCTGTGCGTGGCCGGTCTTGGCCGGACCCGGCTGGCCCGGTCGGTGTACGACGCCGGCTGGTCCCAGTTCATCGCGATGCTGGAGTACAAGGCCGCGCTGCATGGCCGGGCATTCGCGAAGGTCGACCGGTTCTTCCCGTCATCGCGGGTCTGTTCGGCGTGTGGGGTGAAGGACGGGCCGAAACCACTGGCGGTCCGGTCGTGGGCGTGCCCGGCCTGCGAGGTCGTCCACGACCGGGACGTGAACGCGGCACGGAACATCAGGGCCGAAGGGCGCAGGGTCGCCGCCGGGCAGGCGGAGACCGTAAACGCCCGTGGAGCGCGGGTAAGACCGGCCTCCGTGCCGGCACCGCGCGGCGAAGCGGGAACCCACCCGAAGCCCACGCCCACAGCGGCGTAGCAGGCGGGAACCTCCGCCCTTCAAGGCGGAGAGGATGCCAAGATGCGCCTGGCCTGAGGCGCCGGTACAGGTACCGACGACCCTGCGGGCCGGGGCTTCCGGATGTTGGCCCAGGGGGACCTGTGGGCCTACGTTCCCGGCCGTGGACGAACCAGCAGGCCCGTCGAGGTCGTTAGGAAGGGCGGGAAGGCGCGGGCCTGGCAGAGTGGATGACCACGGGGCCCGGCAGAGGAGAACATCGATGAGGATTGCGGAAGACATCACGCAACTGATCGGCAACACGCCGCTGGTCCGATTGCGTCGCGTCACGGACGGGGTGGGAGCCCAGGTCGTGGCCAAACTGGAGTCCTTCAACCCGGCGCACAGCGTGAAGGACCGCCTCGGGGTGGCCCTGGTCGACGCCGTGGAGCGGGCGGGGCTGATCGGGCCGGACACCGTCATCCTCGAACCTACCAGCGGGAACACCGGCATCGCCCTGGCCATGGTGTGCGCCGCCCGCGGGTACCGCTGCGTCCTGACGATGCCCGAGACGATGAGCACCGAGCGGCGGATGCTGCTGCGGGCCCTCGGCGCAGAGCTCGTGCTCACCCCCGGTGCCGAGGGCATGCCCGGCGCCATCGCGAAGGCGGAGGAACTCGCGAAGAACGACGAGCGGTACCTCATCCCGCAGCAGTTCGAGAACCCGGCCAACCCGGCGATCCACCGCGCCACGACCGCCGAGGAGATCTGGCGTGACACCGACGGGCAGATCGATGTGCTCGTCGCCGGGGTCGGCACCGGCGGTACCATCACCGGCGTCGCCCAGGTCATCAAGGAGCGCAGGCCCGAGGCGCGGTTCGTCGCCGTGGAGCCGTCGGCGTCGCCGGTGCTCTCGGGCGGGGTGAAGGGATCGCACCCGATCCAGGGCATCGGCGCCGGGTTCGTCCCGCCGGTCCTGGAGACCGGCCTCGTCGACGAGATCATCCAGGTCGATGGTGAGGACGCCTTCGACCTGGCCCGCCGGCTGGCCCGGGAGGAGGGACTCCTGGTGGGCATCTCCTCGGGCGCGGCGGTGTCGGCGGCGCTGCAGGTGGCCCGCCGCGCGGAGAACGCCGGGAAGCTGGTCGTCGTCGTGCTTCCGGACTTCGGCGAGCGCTACCTGAGCACACCGCTGTTCGCCGGGCTCGGGTGACCGGCTGTGCTCTCGACGTTGCGCCATGACCTGCGCACGGTGAAGGAGCGGGATCCGGCCGCCCGCTCCATCCTCGAGATCGCCCTGTGCTACCCCGGCGTGCACGCCGTCTGGGGCCACCGGATCAGCCACTGGCTGTGGACCCGTGACCTGCGGCTGCCCGGGCGCGTGGTTGCCACGCTCACCCGCATGCTCACCGGGGTCGAGATCCACCCTGCCGCCACGCTCGGCCCCGGCGTCTTCATCGACCACGCCACCGGCGTGGTCATCGGGGAGACCGCCGAGGTCGGCGCCGACGTCACGATCTACCACGGGGTCACCCTCGGCGGCACCAGCCTGGAACCGGCCAAGCGGCACCCCACCATCGGCGACCGGGTGATCATCGGTGCCGGTGCCAAGGTTCTCGGCAACATCACCATC
>NZ_CDWWEW010000431.1:0-1061 GCF_977966315.1 Frankia sp. CeRuru1 | reverse complement strand
CCCCCAGCCGCCCCAGGCCGGCCACCGCCCTGCCCGGTCAGGACGACGTGCTCCCCGACCTCGTCGGCGTCAGCCTGAAGTCCCTGCTCACCCGGGTCGACCAGCTGGAGGCGGTGCTCGACGGGAACACCGGGAACACCGGGAACACCGGGAACACCGACGGCCGCGCCGACGGGCGGGTCGCCGCCCATCCCACGATCCGCCCGCCCCAGGCCGGTGTGTGGTATGGCGAGGACTTCTCCATCTGATCAATGACCTTCATCGGTGACCTGATCGGTGACGCTCCTGGCTCGACCGGTGTCCCTGGGGATCCGGTCGAGCCAGGATTTGCCGGCAAAGCATGCGTCGCCATGACCACTTGATTCCGCCCAGAATATGTCGATGACGACCACGGTGATGTTGTCCGCGCCGCCGGCAGCCAGCGCCACCGAGGCGAGATGGTGGGCGACCGCGGTGGCGGGCGCGTCCGCCGGCAGGCGCCCGACGTGACCGGCGAGGGCCGTGGCGGCCGAGGCGTAGTTCCACAGCCCGTCGCTGCACAGCACCACCCGTCCCGGCCCGGTGAGGGGCAGCGAGACGACGCGCGGTACCGCCGATCCGCTGCCCGTCCCGATCCAGTGGGTGATGGTGTGGGCGCCGGGCGCCGTCTCGGCCAGCTCGGCCGGGAGCAGGCCGGCCCGCACCGCCTCGGCCGCCAGCGTGTCGTCCTCGGTCAGCAGGCGCGCGCCCCGCGGGCCGAGCAGGTAGGCCCGGCTGTCCCCGAGCCAGCCGACGGCGAGCCGGTCCGCTGTCACGATCGCCGCGACGAACGTGCAGGCCGGCGCGTCGTCGGGGCTGGTGATCGAGGCGACGGCGCTGCGCTGGGCGGTCGCGACCGCCGCCCGTAGCGCGGCGTTCTCCCAGGGGACGCCGCCGCCCGTCGGCCCGGGAGACCTCGGCGTGCCCACGACGTCGGCCAGGAAGGCGGTGGCGTCCCGGGCGGCGGCCACGGCGGCCGGTCCCGAGCCGGGAGCCGTCGACACCCCGTCGCACACGACCGCCACGACCGCCACGACCGCCGG
>NZ_CDWWEW010000430.1:0-4117 GCF_977966315.1 Frankia sp. CeRuru1 | reverse complement strand
CGGCTGGGGTACCGGCCGGGGTGCGGTTGCCGGCGGGCCGTGGCGCCGGCAGGCCGTGGCCACTCAGGCGTCCGCGCCGCACCCCCGGCCGTGGCCACCCGGCCTCGGCGGGCTCAGCCGGCCCAGCAGCTCGGCGAGCAGGTCCTGCTCGGTTCGGCTGAAGTGGGAGAGCACGTGCCGGGCGACCCCCTTGAGGTGGGTGCCCGAGGCCGCCCGCAACCGGTCGAGCCCCTGCGGGGTGAGGGTGGCGAGCGTGCCGCGGGCATCCGATGGGCAGGACCGCCGGGCGACCAGTCCCTCCCGTTCCAGCCGGTCGACCAACCGGGTGAGACCGCTGCGGGAGAGCAGCACCGCCTGGGCGAGTTCGCTCATCCGCAACTCGCCGTTCGGGGCCTCGGCGAGCTGGACCAGCACGTCGTACGAGGCCAGGGGAAGCCGGTGAGCCGCCTCGAGCTCGGCCTCGAGGACCCGGGTCACGTGGGCATGGGAGTGCAGCAGCTCACGCCAGGCCCGCATCCCATGTTCGTCGACCCAGTCCTCGCCGGTCTCGGAGCTGGCGCCGAACATCTCTTCGACTGCCATCGCGTCCTCCCGCCCCCACACGATCAGCCTACGTCGCGGCCCGCCCGCAAAACCGTCCCAAGCAGCCGCCTCCGTCACCGGGACACATACCAGGCACATACCAGGACACAATCACCCCTGGTCATGGCGATGGGCACGCTCCGCACCCGTCGTGAAGCCGACAGGGCGGGGCACGCTCCCCGGTCCGCCGAACACGGCAGACGGGAATTGTGAGCCGGCACCGTCACGTCCCCCGCGGGCTATCGTGGACCCACAGGCGGCCCGGCGGGCCGCACCTGATACCAACCTGTGACTGAGGTTTCCCTTGTCCCTATCCCGGCCTTCCCCCGACGCGGTCCAGTCGGCTCTGGCGACGGTGCACGATCCCGAGATCGGTCGTCCCATCACCGAGCTGGACATGGTCTCGTCGGTTCGCGTGCTCGACGACGGCTCGGTCGACGTCGGGGTCCTGCTCACCGTGTCCGGCTGCCCCATGCGCGACGAGATCATCAATCGGGTCAGTCGAGCCGTCAGCGCGGTCAAGGGCGTCCGCGAGGTCCGCGTCGATCTGCAGGTCATGTCGGACGAGCAACGCGGTGCCCTGCACGCGAAACTGCGGGGGGGCAACGCCCCCAAGGCGATTCCCTTCGCCCAACCGGGCTCGACCACCAGGGTCTACGGCGTCGCCAGCGGCAAGGGCGGCGTCGGCAAGTCCTCGATCACCGTGAACCTGGCCGCCGCGATGGCCCGTTCGGGCCTGTCGGTCGGTGTGCTCGATGCCGACATCTACGGGCACTCCGTGCCCCGCATGCTGGGCATCGACCGCCCGCCCACCCAGGTCGAAAAGATGATCATGCCGCCCCAGGCGCACGGGGTGCGAGTCATCTCCACCGGGATGTTCACGCGTGGCAACCAGCCGGTGACCTGGCGCGGACCGATGCTGCACCGTGCCCTGGAGCAGTTCCTGTCGGACGTCTTCTGGGGTGACCTGGACGTCCTTCTCCTGGACCTGCCGCCCGGCACCGGTGACATCGCCATCTCTCTGGCCCAGCTGGTGCCGTCCTCCGAACTGCTGCTGGTCACGACCCCGCAGCTGGCGGCCACCGAGGTCGCCGAGCGGGCCGGGACCATCGCCGTGCAGACCCGGCAGAACGTGGTCGGGGTCGTCGAGAACATGGCGTGGCTGCCCTGCCCGCACTGCGGCGAGCGGGTCGACGTGTTCGGCTCCGGCGGCGGGGCGGCGGTGGCCGAGCGGCTGACCAGGGTGCTCGGTCATGACGTACCGCTGCTGGCCCAGATCCCGGTAGACGTCCGGCTCCGGGAAGGCGCCGACAACGGCGTGCCACTGGTCATCGGCGAGCCGGACAGCGAGGCGGGCAAGGCCCTGGACGCGGTGGCAGGCCGGCTCACCTACCGCTCCCGTGGGCTCGCCGGACGCAGCCTCAACCTCACGCCGGTGGGGCGCTGAACACCTACGATCGGCCGTCCGTCCCGGTTCGCGCAGCCTGATCGACGCGAGCCCGGCCCCGGCTGATCCCGCCCCGGGGCGGGTCCTCGAGCCGACGGCGGCGCCGAACCTCAGGTGGCGTCGGGTCGGCTCAGGTGGCGTCCGAGTCGAAGGGCACCTCTGTCGCCGGGCCGTCGCTCCGTGCCGGCTGCGCCGGCACGCCCCGGGCGGCGGAGGCCTTGCTCGGCGAGACCTTCGACAGCATAGGAGACACCGGACCGGGCGGCGCCGCCGGGACCGCGGCCTCGGCGCCGGGACGAGCCGGGTCCTTGGCCGCGGGATCTCTCGGCAGCGAGGACTTGGTCAGTGACGGCACCGCGGGCGGATCGTCACCGAGGAGCAGCGAGTCGAGCGAGGTCCGCTTGGTGAGGTATGGCGGCAGAACCGGATCGTCCTCGAACAGGTGCTTGCGGACGAAGGTCTTGGGATGCAGATCCCGGATATCCAGATCGGCGAATTCCGGGCCCAGCTCGGACCTGAGATCGTTACGCATGCCGTTGGCCATCTGGCGCAGCTGACGCAGCACGCGTCCCGCGTCCCTGGCGGCCTTGGGCAACCTGTCCGGGCCGAAGACGAACAGCCCGATCAGGAGCAAGACGACGACTTCACCCCACCCGACACCGTTGAACACGCGCTGAGCGTACCTCTCCCGGTGTTACGGGCAAGGAGCTCGCGGGCAACGAAAAGATGCCTGCAGCTCAGCGCTGTTGTTCCTGCAGTGTCAGCTGGATGGTCGCGGTGGCCCCGGCGCGTTCGTAGGCGACCGGTACCCGGTCACCTACCCGGTGGAGCCGGGCGGCGACGATGAGGTCATTCATCCCGCTGATGACCCTGGTGCCCACCCGCGTGATGATGTCGCCGACGCGCAGCCCGGCGCGCTCGGCGGGGCCACCGGGCGCCAGGTTGACGATGCGGGCACCCGGCGTGGTTCCCGTGGCCTTCGCCTGGCCGGCGGTGACGGTCGCAGCCGACACCCCGAGGTACGGGTGGGTCGCCCGGCCGGTCGAGATGATCTCCTGAGCGACCGAGCGGGCGAAGTCGATCGGGATGGCGAACCCCACGCCGATGCTGCCGCTCTGGCTCTGGGACTCATGGCCGGGCACCGCGGCGATCGCGGTATTGATCCCCACTATCTGGCCGAGGCCGTCGAGCAGCGGACCACCGGAGTTGCCCGGATTGATCGCCGCGTCGATCTGGATCGCCCCGATGAGCACCGTGGGGTCGGTGCCGCTCTCGGCCGGGACCATGGGATTGCGGTCGAGCGCGCTGACAACGCCGGTCGTCACGGTGCCGGCGAGGCCGAACGGCGCCCCGATGGCAACCACCGGCGCTCCCACGACCAGCGAGCCGGACTGGCCGAGCGCCGCCGCCGGCAGGGGTTGCGGGGCCGGGATGCGCAGGACGGCGAGGTCAGTCTTGGGATCCCGCCCGACCAGGTCGGCCTGGACCTGGCCGAACTCCTGGTAGCGGCGCACGGAGATCGGAGTTCTGGCGGCGACCGCGGGCGCCACGACGTGGTTGTTCGTCAGGATGTACCCCTCCGGGCTGATGATCACCCCGGAGCCGGTGCCCGCGGCATCGCCGGCCCCCCCGCCACCGGCGTCGATCGTCACCACACTGGGCAGAGCCGTCGCGGCGATCGACGCGACCGACCTGCGGTCGGAGCTGGGCGCGGCGGTACCGACCTGCAGGGCCGCCGACGCCTGCCGGTCGCTGCCGCGCTCGGTCATCGAGACGAGCAGCGCACCGATCCCCCCGCCCAGCAGACCCGCGACCAGGATGCTCGCGAGGAGGACCCGGTGACCGAGAACGACCGGGCGACCGGGCGCGACCAGGCGCCCCCGCGGCGCGGGACGGCCGGTCAGGACGCCGGCGAACGGCGCGGCGACCGCCGTGCCGTTCGAGCCGCCGCCGGAGTCCGCGGGCAGCGGATACGGCGTCGAGGTCGGCGACCACGCCCGCGGGGAGCCCGTCGCAGCGGGTAGTGGGGCCGGCGGCTGCGTGCCGAAGCCACGCACCGCGGTCACTGTCGGCAAGTCTCTCGACGGC
>NZ_CDWWEW010000429.1:1425-4845 GCF_977966315.1 Frankia sp. CeRuru1 | reverse complement strand
CCGCGGGGACGTCGAAGGGGTGCCCCTTGCCGGTGCGGAGCCCGGCTGCGGCCAGGTCGGCGGCCAGGTCGTCGTCGGTGCGTTGCGGACCGAGCCGGGTGATCAGTTCGATGGCGGCGGTGGGGGTGCGTGTGCCGCGGTCGAGGCTGATCTGGTCGGTGGCGCCGGTGTGCCAGCGGATCCCGACCCGGGCTTGGTGGCGGTCGGTCTCGGGGAGCAGGGTGACGTCCGCGATCAGTGTGCGGAGCAGGCGTTTGCGGTCCCGGTCGTCGGTGTCGGGGGCGTGCCACAGTCCGGGCAGGTCGGCGGCCAGCGCCTGCAGGGCGGCGGGTTCGGGCAGCGGCGGCCGGGCCCGGCGGACCGTTTCCAGGGCGGTTTCAGCCTCGGTGACGGCGGCGAGTCGGGCCTCCCAGCGGGTCTCCAGGGTGCGGGCGACCAGCCGGTTTTCCGGTTCGACCCGGTGGAAGGCCCGTTCGGCGCGGTCGGCGTCGTAGCGGGCGCGTTCCACGGCGAGCTCGGCGGCGCGGTGAGCGCGGGTGTGTCGGTCGGTGACCTCATCGGCGGCGGCGAGGGCGAGGTTGATCTGTTCGGGTGACAGGGCGGCCAGCAGCCGTCGGGTGACCGCGTCATCGACGGTGTGGGCCGCGATCGACCGGCAGGTGGGGGTGGCCTGCTGGTCCGCGCGGGACGCGGAGCATTCATACGCGGCCCGGCCACCGCGGTGGTAGCGGGTGGTCATCGGCCGGCCGCACGACCCGCACAGGATGATCCCTTGGCACAGGGCCAGTCCTTCTCGGGGCGGCCGGGCCCCGCGGTGGGTGCAGTTCGCTTCCAGTTTCGCCTGGTGGTCCTCGAAGTCCTGCCAGGTGATGTAACCGGGATGATGATTGTGGATCACTACTGGCCACTGGGCTCGGGGCCGCCGGACGACGCCGGTGTGCACCTGGCCGTCGGGGTCGACCCGCCGCCGGGTCGCGTACCGGCCGAACACGTAACTGCCGGCGTAGCAGGGGTTGTTCAGCACGCCGAGGACCCGGGCGTGGGTCAGCCGGCCCCAGCGCAGCTGACCGGCCCACACCCCACCGAAGGCGCGCAGCGGGAATCGGCGGCCCACGAACGCGGTGACCACCGCGTAGGCCGACCCGCCGGCGGTGAACGCGGCGAAGACGTCCCGGATCGCCGCCTGCACCTCCACGTCCGGGTCCATCACACAGGCACCGTCGTCGTAGACGTAGCCGACCGGCAGCGGGAACCGCAACTCGCCGCGTTCGGCGGCGGCCCGCTTGGCTCCGTGCAGCCGACCGGCCAGCAGGTGCAGCTCGGCTTCGGACATACTGCCCTTGAGTCCGAGCAGGAGCCGGTCGTTGATGTCCGCCAGGTCGTAGACGCCGTCGGTGTCGACCAGCAGCGTGTCGGTGAGGCGGGCCAGTTCCAGCAGCCGGGCGACGTCCGCCGAGGAGCGGGCCAGCCGGGACACCTCCAACCCGAAGATCGCTCCGGTTTCGCCCAGGCAGACCCGGGCCACCAGGTCCCGGAACCCCTCGCGGGCCGCGCCGAACCGGCCCGAGACACCCAGATCGGCGTCGATCACGGTGATATTCGCACGGGCCCAGCCCAGCCGGACCGCCTCGTCGGCCAGGGCATACTGCCGGGCGGTGGACTCGGTGTGTTCCCGTACCTGCGCGAGCGTGGACTGGCGCAGGTAGACGATCGCCCGTCGTTCCCGATGCGAACCGCGAATCTTGTGCTCGCCGTTCACGCCTGCCTCCCAGCACGGACTCGACCATGTTGGCGACCGTCATCACGGCCTCGCGGCACAGGCTGTCCATCCCGGGCACGGCACCTCGTTTCCGCCCGTCCCCGAGCAACCGCGCGCCTGACCCTTCCCATCAGGATCCGCTTCCGCCCACCGTCGCGCGACGGCGCGGCAGCGCGTCCACCAGCGCCCGCGCAGCGGTCAGACCCTCGACAGACAACCGGTGCTCGAACGGTTGCGGGCCGCGGTCGGTCCACTCCTGCGGCAGGGTCACACTCCGTGAGATACCGTCTGCACAGACGAAGACCGCCGCCCCCGCCCGTCGTTTCATGAACAGAACCTCCACCCGCCGGCCCGCCAGCGGGTGGAACGGATGCGTGACCACGAGAAAACCCAAAGATTCTCTAGCCTGTGCGGCTCTATGCAACGACCGTGCCGGTGATCCGGGACCGGGCCTCGCAGGCCGTGGTGCTCAACGCGTTGGAGCCTGAATGGGAGGCCCGGTTCGAGCCGCGAAGCTACGGCTTCCGACCCGGCCGGGGCTGTCACGACGCGATCGAGGCGATCTTCGCAGTCGCCAAAGGGCCGAACCCGAAACGGGCGTGGGTCCTGGACGCGGACCTGACAGCGGCGTTCGACCGGATCGACCATGCCCGGCTTCTGGCTCACCTGCACGGCTTCCCTGCCAAGGGGCGCATTGCCAGGTGGCTGTCAGCCGGGGTGATCGAACACGGCGAATTCGCTCCATCCGAAGAGGGCACCCCGCAAGGCGGGGTCGTCAGTCCCTTGCTGATGAACATCGCGTTGCACGGGATGGAGACCGCCGCCGGAGCCCGATACCGAACGGCCCCGAGCCATCGGGGCCGTTCGGTGCCGGGAACACCGGTGCTCATCAGGTACGCCGATGACCTGGTCGCTCTGTGCCACTCCAGGCAGCAGGCCGAACAGGTCAAGGCGCGTCTCGCGGCGTGGCTGGCGCCCCGGGGGCTGTCGTTCAACGAGGACAAGACGCAGATCGTGCACCTGTCCGCGGGGGTCGACTTCCTGGGTTTCAACATCCGCCACTACCCCAACGGGAAGCTCCTGATTAAGCCTTCGAAGGCGGCGGTCAAGCGGTTCCGGACGAGGCTGCGCACCGAGGTGCGCAACCTTCGCGGCGCCAACAGTCTCGCAGTGATCACCAAGCTGAACCCGATCCTGCGCGGCTGGGCCGCCTACTACCGGACCGCCGTGTCCAAACAGGTGTTCGGCTCGATCGATCACACCTTGGTGTGGACGATGCTCAAGTGGGGCCGACACCGGCATGAAACGAAGTCGTACCGATGGATCGTGAACCGCTACTTTGGGCGGTTCCACCCCACCAGGCAGGACCGTTGGGTGTTCGGCGATCGGGAAACCGGCGCCTGCCTGACGAAACTGTCCTGGACGCCCATCCGCCGCCACCAGATGGTCAACGCCGACGCGTCCCCGGACGACCCGACCTTGGCCAACTACTGGAAGCGGCGCCGACAACGCCGACCGCCACCGGACACGATCAGCACCGCTCCACCGCCTTACCGACCTCGACGCCCACAGGGACTTGCTTGAGCCGGATGCCGGGAAACCGGCACGTCCGGTTCTGAGGGGGCCCCGACGCAGCAATGCGTCGGGGCTACCCGACGGCG
>NZ_CDWWEW010000429.1:0-710 GCF_977966315.1 Frankia sp. CeRuru1 | reverse complement strand
CGTGAGCTGCACACCTACCACCCGCTGACCGGCCATGTGATCACCGCTGATGCCGCCCACACCAACCGCGCCCACGCCGAGGCGATCGTCGGCGAGTTCGGTGCGCACTTCGTGTTCACGGTCAAGAACAACACCCCCGCCCTGGCCGTCGACTGCCACCAGGTGACCGACTGGACGAAGGCCCCCGTCGGCCACACCGCCGAGGGGAAGGCCCACGGCCGGCTCGAACAGCGCACGATCCAGCTCGCCGAGGCCGGCGATGCGATCCGCGCCCGCCACCCGCACGCCCGCACCGTCGCCCGGATCCGCCGCCGGACCACCCGCACCGCCACCCGCGGCTCCGGCCGGCGCCGCGTCACCCGGAAGACCACCACCACAACCACCGTCCACGTGATCAGCAGTCTGGCCCTCGACGAGGTCACCGCCGCCGACCTCGCCACTTATGTTCGTGATCATTGGACTGTGGAGAACCGGGTCCACTGGGTCCGCGATGTGACGTTCCGTGAGGATGCTTCCCGGGTCCGGACCGGCCCTCTGCCCCGCCTCATGGCCACGTTCCGTAACCTTGCCATCGGCCTGCTCCGCCTTACCGGACACCCCCGGATCAGCCCCACCTTGCGCCGCCTCCGCCACGACCCAGCCCTGCTCACGGCCATCCTCGGCCTCGAAAACCCGGCCTGACCAGCATCAACGACTTTGCGGCACGCCCT
>NZ_CDWWEW010000428.1:0-4138 GCF_977966315.1 Frankia sp. CeRuru1 | reverse complement strand
GTGGCTGACGGTTAAGGTGGAACTGAAGAGCACTGCAAACGGTTTACCCGGGACCCCGAGGTGGGGGACGTGAGCGGTATGGAGTGGAGTTGGCAGCCGTACCCGGACGCGGTCGGTCGCAGGGATCTTCCTCCTGTCGAGCCCGGTCGCATCGTCGGCCTGGGCGCCTTGTGTGATCTGTGGGCGCCGCGCGCCGACGACGGGAGTTCCCAGAACTTCTCGGTCAGTGAGTTCGTCACGCTGGACGACGGCCGGCGGGTGATCTTGCATGAAGATCGCGGCTTCACCGTCAGCCGGATACTCGATGATCCAGGTCTTGGCGCGGGCCAGTTCGGCGAGACCCGCGACAGCATCACCCAAGACGTGTTGAACGTCGTACTCCCTGATGGCGAACAGCCCAGTGAGGACCACCCCTGGTCGTGGCTGGCCGACCTGGGGCGGGCGCGCGGTCTGGACGTGACCGCGGACGAGCTGCGAGGCCTTCCGTACGAGGTGGTCCTCACCGACGCGGTGACCCGATGGCTCAGCACCCGAAATCTCAGACACGGAGGTCCAACGTGGTCGGATCAAGGAGAGGCTGAGTGATCGGTGCCGTCTGCCGGTGGGACACCGCCGGGTGAATCGCTGTGGCCAGGGCAAGCAGCGCGATCGCGGGCACCGCGATCCCCTATCTGACAGCATGAGGTAAGACAGCTCCCTGCGTCAGCTGGTTTCCTCACGCTGCCGACGAGGGCGTTCGTCGAACAGCTCGGACCTGCAAGCGCGGCCCGCACCGCGTCTTGATCTTAAAACGAGGATTTCGGCAATGTGCGGGCTACATGCTGGCCTCTCGTCAACGATCGGATCACGGACGCACTGACGGGCCACTGCCCGGCGGCCGATCCGGTGCCGACGGGTGACGTGGCGGACAGCACCGGCGCGGGCTGTGAGATCCTGGAGCGCACCCGGCGGGCACATGGCGGGCAGACTCCGGCGAGCCGGACGTAGCCTGACGTCGTCTCCGCAGATCAGGAGGGCTCGCCTAGTGGCCGATGGCGGCGGTCTTGAAAACCGCTACGGGGAGTGATCCTCGTCGTGGGTTCGAATCCCACGCCCTCCGCTTTACCAGGCTTTTTGTCGCCGGAGACAGTTGGCGACGATCAGCCTGGAACAGCTGAAGATCCTTGTGGGCACGAAATGGGCACGCTGGGACGTGACCGGTGGCTGGTCGACTCCGATCCGATGTACGGATCCTGCACCATCGGCCTCGGCGACAGGCAGGAACTGCTCATCCGGTTCCGCACCGACGGGCACGTGGCCCGCGCAGCACTATCGGGCGACTCGGAATGGAGCGGCCGGTCTCGATGAAACTGATGCGTCAGGCGGAACTGTCGGCTCGCAACGCCAGTCCGAGCTGACTGATCCGGCGTCGCTCCCGCCACCCTCGCAGCAGTGCGCCGGCACTCACGCCCGGGATCCCCTCACCGCCGGCCCTGGCGATGGCGTCCGCCCTGCGCTTGACCATAGCTAGTCCAGTGGTATTGGTGGGTATCGGTAGTCATTTTTGACTGTTCGGCGATGTTCCAGGCGTCGCTCGGCCCGGCACGGTTGTTTCCGGCGCGGGTTCCCGCCAGCGGTCGGCCGTCGCCGATGACGATCCGTCCGGGCGGAACGCTCTGGTTCGCGAGCTCCGGAAGCGTTGCCGCAGGACAATCACCCTGAACACTCGACAGCCGGTTGCGTGACGCTTGTGCAGGTCTGCGACAGGATGGCCGGGTGCCTCCCCGTCGGTCGACATCCCCTCGCGCGATCCCGGCCGCCAACACCCCACCCCGGCGTCCACGCGCGGTTTCCGTCACACTCCGTTCCCCAGATGAACAATCCATCCAACAGGCGTTGCCGATCCAGGTCTCTCGTCGCCGGCAGCCCGACAAGACAGTGCAGATCCCGGTCACGGCCAGTTGTGCCGGCTGCGAAGAGCGGTGGACCGATCCGGCCACGACCCATTGCGGGTCCTGCCACCAGTCCTGGCCGACGGTGCAGGGCTTCGATGAGCATCTGGTCGATTGCCCGGCTCATCCGGTGATCGCGACTCGTCGGGTCAAGCGGGAGCGTGAGCCGTCGGGCGCCAACGTGGCCTGAGTCCGTCCTTCCCCCCGTGACCGCGGTCTTCCTCCGCATGCGGCCGGTTTCCGCCGGACGTCTCGGTCACGGGCGATCGGCGGCCGGTAGGCGGCCGATGTGTTTTCGAGCCGCTGTCCTAGCCGAGCCCGGATCACGACGGTGAGGCCCGGCACCGAAGGCCGGAACCACTCGGCGATTCCGTGCAACGGACCGGTGAGGCGGGCGAGAAACTGCTACGTTCCGGCGCTGGAGCACCCGTGAACGCCGCCGCACCGTGTCGATCATCCGGCCGGGATTCCGTCCGTGCCGTGCGCCATCGGATCGCGGATCGAGGATCGCGGGCTGAGGACGGAGGAACGGATGACGGTCTGCGGATTGGTCCGGCTGGACGGGGCGGACGTCCGGCGGGCGTCCCTGACCGCCATGCTGGCTTCATCGTCGTTTGGGCTGCCCGCCGCACGCGGTGTCCACCTCGACGGAGCATTCGGGACGGTGACCGCCGCGGACCTGCGGGCGGACCCGACTCCGCCGATCGCGGTCGACGACGCGGGGCTCGTGGTGATCGCGGATCGTCCGTCCCGCCGTCCCGAGGGAAACGAGACGGCCCGGATGCTGGCGGCCGCCTACCGCAGCGGCGGCAAGTGGGCGTTGCTCCGGTCCACCACGCGGACGGTGACGATCGTCTGGGACCCGCGGCGCGCCCAGCTGGTCCTCGTGCGACCCGCCAGTACGGCCGACGAACTGATCACCTGGTCGGACGGGCGCCTGTTTGCCTTCGGTACCGAGGCTGACCAGGTGCTGTCCGCGGAGATGCTCGCTCCGCCCTCCCGGTTGGCCCGGCTCCGGCGGCTCACCGCCGGTGAGGTCCTGACGATCGCCGTGCCCGCCCGTCTCCGCCGCCCCGCACCGGCGGCGCTCCGCCTGGCTGGAGTTGACTCGGACGTGTCCTGAGGCGACGTCTCCCGGCGCGTTGGCTTCTGCCTGCGTCGGCAGAAGCCGACGGCGGCCTCTGCCTGCGTCGGCTTGCCCTGAGATGTCCCTGCCCTGAGAGGTCCCGACGTCTCTCGACGCCGTCAGGCCGGTCCTCAGGTCCCTCAGGTTGTGGAGGCCTCGGCGCTCTGCGCGGGCTTCGCGGGCTTGGTGGGCCCGGTGGCCGGGCCGGCCGGAGCCGCGGCGGCGGACAGCTGGCTCTCCCGCACAAGGGACGTGACCCGCCGCTCGGCGAAGAACGACAGGAACGGGATGGTGCCGGCAAGCATGATTGTGATCGTCCGGGTCGAGGACAGCCGGCAACGGTTCGCCAGATCGAAGGAAGCGGCGAGATACACCATGTACAGCACACCGTGGAGCGGGCCGACGGCCGCCACGATCGCGTCGTTGCCGCCGATGTACTTCATCGGCATGCCGATGCACACCAGCGCGATCAGCCCCACACCGACGATGTAGGCGATGGCCCGGTACCGCAGCAGGGGTGCGCGAATCGCCGTCGCGGAGGCACGTCCTGTGGTGGCCGTACGGGTGGGGTCGGGCAATGCCGTCATCAGCGGGCTCCGTTGATGTGCTTGAGGGCGTCCCGAAGGGCGTCACGCTCGTACAGTGAGGCGAGATAGCGGTTGTAGGCGTCGAGTTCGTCGTCCTCGGCGGACTGCTCGGCGGTGCCGGTCGTCAGCATTTTGGGGCCCGTGTCGAGATCCGGTCGCCATGGCGCCTCGGGGGCGATCCGGCCGTGGGCACCCCACCGCGGCCCGGTGGTGTCCTTGGGCGCCAGATCCTCCTTCATCATCTTCACCCACCAGTACACGACGAAGGCGGCGAAGACAGGCCACTCGACCCCGTAGAAGAGGTTTTGCAACGATCCCTGCGGGGATTCGCCCTTCGTCAGCTGCCAGATGCCCATGCGGATGAAGAATGCGATCAGGAAGAGCGCGAGGAGATGACGCGCGATCCACGAGGGTGACAACAGCAGCCGACGCACGAGGTTGACGCTACCTCTCCCCGGCCGGTCAGCGTAGGGCGCGTGGCACCTTCCCACGAC
>NZ_CDWWEW010000427.1:0-4150 GCF_977966315.1 Frankia sp. CeRuru1 | reverse complement strand
GGGTGAGGCTGCGTCCAACAAGACCCGCCCGCACCCGGCGTTCGTGCGCGGTCAGTGCCGTGGTGTCGGCCAGTGCCCGTTGATAGGCCACCCGCAGCGCGGCGGCCGGCTCCTCACAGCGGTCCGCCTCGCTTCCGGGCGCGAGATCCCAGACGGGAACGACGAGCCCGTCGGCGCGGAAGAACCCGATGAACCTGGAGCCCTCCCCCACCGTGAGACGTTCGGCCGCAGCCAGGCGAGCCAGCGCATCCAGCAACGCCTCCTCGGTGGGGGCGACGTCGGCGCCCGCGCCGATGGGAGCGACCGCCTCGGCCTCGGAGCCGGTGCCCGCCGCAGTACCCGCCGCGCCCGGCCAGGCCAGCGGAAGCGCCCACCGCAGGTGCCAGCGGTCACCGGGGTGGCACCAGTAGGCGGCCGGCACCGAGGTGAGCCGTACGGTGGGCACCACGGTGGCGTTGGCGCGCTCCAGCATCACCGCCACCTCCTGGTTCGGACCGCTCTCCTCGTCCGACGGTGGCAGCCACCATCCGAACCCGGAATGAACGGTGATGCCCAGGGGTGCCGGGTCCAGCAGGTCGGTGAGCCGGGGCAACCCGGCGAGTCCCGCGGGCAGTTGTTCCACGAGGCGCGGCGCGGAGGCAGGCGGGATGTCGATCACACTCCCCGGCTCAGCGGCGAGTGCGGCGAGCAAGGCACCGGCGACATCCCGCGATGCGTCCAGACCCGGAAGGGCGATCTGCAGGGCGACCAGGATTTCGCCGTCCTCGCGCACCAGGGCGGGGGCGGCCTGCGGCAGCATCGTGCAGAGCGTGATGCGCCGGCCGGCGTGCTCAGGATGGTCGGCGAGGTAGGCCGCCGCCAGGGTCAGCGGCGCGGTGGCGCTGGGCACCAGCTCCCGCAGGGCGACCAGGTCCGGCTCGTCGCGGCGGCCCGCGAACGGGCGCAGCACGGGAGCCGGCCGGTTCCGCTCGCCGTGGCACGCCTTGTAACGACGGCCCGACCCGCAGGGACAGGGTTCCCGCGGTCCGACGGCGGGGATGGCCCCATCGGATCCGTGGACGGACGGGCGGCGACGGCTCCGTGCGGCTCCCCCGCCAGAGCCGGGCGTGGCGACTCGTGCCGGGCGGGTGCCGGGACGCTGGGGTGCGGGTCGGCGAGCGATCACGACCTCCTGAGGTAGAGACCGTCACGCGCGGTCATGGACTTCCTGCGGGTAAGGCTAAGCCATGGTCGGCGGATGACGAGGGTGCCGGGTGGCGGCCGCGCCCGTGGCAAACACCACCGCTCCCGTCGCGGGAGCGGGCCCCGTCGTAGGAGCGGGCCGACGGAGAGCCGACAGCCGACAGATCCGGTCGAGGACAGATCCGGTCGACGACAGATGCATCCCCGGCATCTCGGGCGCCCATTCAGGGATAACCCTCTTCCACGGCAGGGACTATCCCGTCACTGCGGAACCATTACCACGGATACCGCACGCGGCCCCCTCCTCAATGGGCACGATGAACACAGCCGTTCGGCGGACGGGCCCTGGCGGGACTGATGGCGAGCATCATCGACGCTCGTCCGCAAGCCACCGTCACCGTGGCGGCACATCCAGGAAGACGACGCCGCGGGAACCGGTGAAAGGCCGCTCGACAGGCGGTGCCCGCGGCATTCATCTCGATATATGGGGGGTCGGTGGCGAAGGTCGTCGTTGCCGGCGGGGGCATTGCTGGGATCGCCTGCGCCAGCACACTGCTAGCCGAGGGAATCACCGTGGATGTCCGTGACCGGGGCCGCGTGATCGGCGGACGGATGGCCTCACGGTGGATAGACGGGCGCATCGTGGACTCCGGCGCGTCGTACTTCACCGCCACCTCGCCGGAGTTCCGCGAAGTCGTGGACGATTGGTTCATCCGTGGCCTGGTACGCCCCTGGACGCACCAAATGTCGGTAATCAGTGGGCCGACCGCCACCTTGGCCGAGCCGCGTTCCGGCCCGCTGCGGTACGCCGCCCCGCGCGGGCTGCGTTCCCTGGTCGCCGACCTCGCGTCCCGCGCCGGGGTGCAGGTCGCGCAGTCCACGCCGATCCGCCGGATCACCCCGGGTCCCCGCGTCGACGACGAGGCCGCCGACGCGGTGGTCCTCGCGATGCCCGACCCGCAGGCGCTGCGCCATCTCGACCCGGCCTGCACCGAGGAGCGGGCGCAGCTCGCCGGCCGCCCCTGGTCGCCGGTGCTGGCGCTGCTCGCCGGCTGGCCCTACCGGTGCTGGGCACCGATCGACGGAGCCTTCGTCCACGACGACGATACGATCGCCTGGATCGCCGACGACGGCCGTCGCCGGGGTGACAGTGCCGCCGTCCTGGTCGCCCACTCGACGCCGGATTTCGCGCGGCCGCGGCTGGCCGACCCCGCGGCGGCCGGGCCCGATCTCGTCGCGGCACTACGGCGCCTGCTCACCATCACGGTGCAACCCAGTTGGACGTACGTGCAAAGGTGGACCTTCGCCCGCCCGGACCGTCCGCACGAACAGCCGTACTACCTGTCCGGCAGTGGGATCGGGCTCGCCGGCGACGGCTGGGGAACACCGAAGATCGAGAATGCCTGGCACTCGGGCACCGAGCTGGGCCGAGCCCTCGCCGCCCGATTGAGATAACCGATTGCGATAACCTATCGCAATAACCGATTACGATGACCGATGGCATGTGACCGGATCGATCCTGCGCCGGCGTAGGTCGTTCGGTTGATGATGCGTGACGCGGGTACACCCTCCGGCATGGAGATCAAAGTAAGCCTGTCGTTGCCCCACGATGAGATCTCCATACCCGTAGTTCGACGTATCTGCACGCAGTCCCTGAAAGTCCTGGGCGTCAGCCAAGAATGCATTTACGATGTTGAACTTGCATTGACAGAAGCGTGCGACAATGTTCTTCTACATGCCCATGACGGCGACGAGTACGAGGTTTTGGTGGGAGTGGACAACGAAGTCGCCATCATCGAGGTGAGCGATCGCGGCGACGGTTTCGACGGCATGGATAATCTCGATCGGACGGCCCGCCAGAACAGCGATTTCCCCAGGCCGGAAAATGTTCCCGAGCAAGGCCGTGGCATCTTTCTCATGCGCGCTCTGATGGACCGGGTGCAGTTCCACCAGGTGGACGGCCCCCATCGGGGCACCCGCGTGCATCTGGAGAAGACTCTCACCTGGGAGGAGAGCGCTCCCGGGGAGCGGCTGAGCCGGGCGCGGACGGGGCCCTGGCCCGCTTCCCGCCCGGAGGTGGCCGAGGGCATCCATCCGGTCTGACGTCTCCCGCCGTCCCCCGCCGACTCCCTTCGTCGATCGGCCGACTCCCTTCCTCGACCGGCCGCCCCACAATCCGACCGGCTACGCTGACGGGAGTGGACTCCGAGGGATCTGGGCGGGTATCGCGATGGGTGTGGTAGTGACCGAGGCGGCCCCGCCCGTCCGGATCGGGATCGTCACCTTCCCCGGCTCCCTCGACGACCGGGACACGGCGCTCGCAGTGCGGGCCGCCGGTGCCGAACCGGTCTCCCTCTGGCATGGCGACAGCGATCTCGCTGGCGTCGATGCCGTCATCCTGCCCGGCGGATTCTCCTACGGTGACTACCTGCGCGCCGGTGCGATAGCCCGGTTCTCGCCCATGGTGGCGGCCCTCGTCCCGGCGGCCCGTGCGGGCCTGCCAATTCTCGGCATCTGCAACGGGTTTCAGGTGCTCTGCGAGGCCGGCCTGCTCCCCGGGGCATTGACTCGCAACGTGGGACTGCACTTCGTCTGCCGCGACCAACGGTTGCGGGTCGAGGCGCCAGGCACTGCCTGGACCCGCGGCTACCAGGACGGCGAGGAGATCGTCATCCCGGTGAAGCATGGGGATGGTCGCTATGTCGCGGCCCCGGGCGTGCTCGCCGAACTCGAGGCGGCCGGGCGGGTTGTGGTGCGCTACGTCGGCGGGAATCCCAACGGGTCGGCCGCTGACATCGCCGGGATCTGTAACGAGAGCCGGACGATCGTGGGCCTGATGCCGCATCCCGAGCACGCTGTTGACGACCTCACCGGCCCCGGGGTCGGCGGGCTTCGCATGTTCACCTCGGTACTGTCCGGCGTTTTGTCGGCTTTTTCCTCTTAAAGAGAGATTTTTGGTTACGAGGGG
>NZ_CDWWEW010000426.1:0-4152 GCF_977966315.1 Frankia sp. CeRuru1 | reverse complement strand
CCCCCGGACGCCCGCTTACCGTTCGCAACGCTCCTCCCGGATCCGGGGACCGCTGTGCGCGCGGCACGCGCGGCATCGGTCCTCCGGCGGAAACCACGGCGACGCATCCAGAGAATCGGCGGTGAGGCAACCGTCGAATGCCACACAATGCCGCCGATGCTGTGGTCGGTGTGCTGCGTTTCGCGTTACCGTGTGCCGCATGCCGTCGGCGGGTCTGGCCTGGCAGACACTCTCCGATCCGGGCGCGCTCGCCCTGGTCGACTCCGAGTCCAACCGGGCCGCCGCGCTGGCCCGGCCGCACCCCGCGGACCTGCCCATGGTCCAGATCGTCGACCTCGAACGTCTCGTCTGCGGTTGGCTGGCTCCGGCCAGCCGCCCGCAGTCCGAGCGGCACCTCCGTGAGCAGATGATCGTCGATCCGCTGCACACCCTGCGCGGGATGTGCTGGCTCATGGCGATGTGGGTCGTCGCGATACATCTCCGGACGGGACGACAGCCGACCGCCGTCGTCGCCGGCCTGGCGTTCCCGGGGATCTGGCGAGGACCGGAGGCCCCGAAAAGCGCCCAGCTCTGGGAGGACCTCGCCGGGCGGATTCGGCTCGGCGTCCTCGCCGCTCTCACCAGCGACGTGGCGACCGACGAACAGTTTCGCGAGGCACTACGCCATCCCGCCGACATCACGTCGATTCTGGTGCATTACGCCCTGCTCATGATGGCGGGCCTGCACCGGCACATGCTCGACAACGGCGTGGACCCGAAGGAGATGGCGGGCACGTTGGCGCTCTACACCGTAGACCCGCAGGAACGGGCCACCGCCTGCTTCCGCCCGCTGACCTGATCAGCGGCCATCACCCCCGGGCTGCGCCTTGCGGGTCGGCGAGGGACGCGGGCCACGAGTCGCGGCGGCCGAACGCGCCGCGGAACCGAGGCGTAGCGACGGTGCGGCACGCAGGGACGCCGGGCTCGGAACGGGCGACGCCGGGCTCGGCACAGGCGACGCCGCGGAGAGGGCGGGAACGGCCGAGGCGGCGGGACCCCCCGGAACCGCGGGGACGGCTTGGTCGGCGGCATCGATGTAGACGACGCGAGTACTCCCGCCGTGCCCGTGGATGGCGAGTAGCGTCTCCATTGTCGGATAGATCCCGATGGAATCGTGTTCGGAGTCCCACCACAACACGCAGGTGCCGTCTGGGGCCTGCGCCCCGAACGCGACCGCACCCGTCCCGGAGACGCCGGAGACATCGACGTCACGCTCCAGCTGAAACCGCCGCACCTGGCGAGCGGACATCGCCACGACCTCCTCACGGGGTACCGTACTGTACCCGTAGGCATCGCCCGTGATCCGGCTGGCGCAGCCGACTCAGCGCCGTCGCCGACCTCGCGCCTCGCAATCAGCGAGGCGTCGCGGCTCGGCCGGATCGACCGGCCGATGCTACCTCTCAGGCGGACTTCGGCCGGTTGGCCCACGGTAGCCGGCAATGTCGGGGTGGGTCATCCATATGCCGTCGTGGCAGCGCAAGGGTGATCCCACCACGCGGTAGCTCCACGCGGTAGCTCCACGCGGTAGCTCGCGGGTGGACCGATGTGCCCGCGCGGGGACACCGTCGGAGCGTGATGGTCACATGGCCCGGCGCACGGTCACCGCGGAGGCGGGCCGGTCCGCCGGCGGTCCGAGATAGCGGTCATAGCCGGTCTCATTCCGTAGTCTTCCGTAGTCGACGGGCCAGGAACGCGACCGTGTAACGGACCGTGAGCCGATGGTCCTCGGTGACGTCGATCACCGGCGGCCAGCAGGCCGTGGCCGCGGTCATAACGAGGCGCAGGCGCAGCGCGGCGGGGATCCCCGCCGAGACGAGACGCTCGAAGGCCCGGCTGACGTGACGTTCAGTCGGGATCGCCCCATCCCTCACGATCCCTCACGCCACTGACCAGCAGCACCCGCACCCGCGCCCGAGCGGGGACCCCGTCGGGCAGCGGTTCGGTGGCCGGCGCGATGCCCACCGCCGCCCTGACCCGCCGATCGGCCGGGACGCCGAGGATACCGATGCTCTCGACACCATCGCGGTAAACCCGCCGAAGGAGAACCCCACCACGGCGATCCGGTCGCGACGGATCGGCGGGCGCGGCGGTCAACGACGGGGGACGCGGCGCCGGGAGCTCGACCGTTGCGGATGGTCCGGGCGGGCGGGCCGCCACGCGGGGTACCACAACGAGGTGACCAGCACCCATCCGGAACCCTACCCCGCCCTGGCGACCGGGCTGCCGCGGCGCGCGTACGCCTCGTCCAACAGCTCGGCGATCTCCTCTACACAGCCGCCACAGCCCGTCCCGGCATCACATCGCTCGCCGACGGCGTCAACGTCGCAGGCACCCGACGCGATCACATTGCGTAGCATCCGGTCGGACACCGCGAAGCATGAACAGACGAGCACCGCACCTCACCACGCCCGAGACAGCCAGCACGCGGACGGCCAAGCGGCAGTTCGCGACCCTGTCGATCTGTCGATGATCCTTCGACCCCGTGGGGCAGTCGACCCTGCGGAGCAGCCTTAGCTAAGGCTTCCCTAAGCAGAGGGTGCCATGGGCCACCCGCCGCAGGCAAGACGGTCGCGCATCCGCGACATCACCGTGATACTGGGCCGGAAATCGACCGGACTGCAGATCGGCCGGACTGCAGATCGGCCGGACTGCAGATCGGCCGGACTGCAGATCGACCGGACTGCAGATCGACCGGATCAGCCGGGATCGGGCTCGCCCAGAATCAGCGATCGGGCCACGGGACGATCTCGACCCGACGGTTGGCCGCCCGTCCCCGGGGCGTGGCGTTGTCGGCCTCCGGCCACCGGGAACCGAACCCGGCGACGCGCATGAGGTCGGGACGTACGCCCCGGTCCGTCAGGTAGTCGGCAGTCACCCGGGCCCGGTCCAGAGACAACGCCTGATTGAGGGTCGCCGGCCCGAAGGCGTCGGTGTGGCCGCCGACCAGGACCACGACCCGGCCGGCGCGCAGCGCCGCCGCCACCCGGTCAAGCCAAAGGCGGGCCGGCGGGCTCAGTGTCGCTGCGCCGACCGGGAACGTCACGTTCCGGCCGTCGAGGGCAGCGCGTAGGGCCGCGAGGGCCCCGGCGTCGGAGGTGGGCTTCGCCGCCGGGGCGGCAGGCTTCTCTCCCGGGACGACAAGCCGGTTGTCCAGGGTGGCATCAGGAACGGTGGTACCGGCCGCCGCCAGCACCTGGGCGCCGAGGCGCCGCCTCGTGGCCTCGTCCGGGGCGCTGCCGGCCACCGCCACGGTCGTCCCGGAGACTGTGACCGAGTGGTTCCCGGGGAAACCGCGCAACGCCGCCGCGACGGCGGCCACCGCCTCCACCGGCGGCTCCGCCACGGCCGGGTCGACCCGGACCTCGCCGGTCACCGACCCGCCGCTCGCGTCCGCCACGGCGGCGAGCAACACGGCACGGCTCGCCCGGTCGGGCACGGTCGCCGTGATCGACAGTCCTCGGCCGGCCACGGCGAGCACCAGGGGGCGCGCGGGTTCGGTCGCGATGACCACGTCGTCACCGAGACGCGCGGAGGTCGTGCCGGCGACCGCGGCCGAGGCCCGCGCCTGTTCGGCGGCGGCGGCACTCGGGAAACGACCGGTGACGACCGCATCACGCCCCTCGACGTGAACCTGGGCGTGCCCGCCGCCGGTGGACCGGACCGCCGCGGTCGCCCGGGCGGCGAGATCATCCTCGATGGGATCGCGGCGCAGGGCGAACGCGACAAGGGCAAGCAGCAACCACGCCAGCACGAGTGCGATGGCGAAGGCGACCGGGCGCGGGCGTTGCAGACGCACGGCCGTGGACAGGGACATCGATCGGACTCCGAGCAGGATCGGACCGGACGCGGGATCTTCGAGGTGGCGCTGATCGTCGGGACAGGGCCGATCTTCGAGGTGGTGGGGAGGGGGTGCCGCAAGGTCGGACGCGGCCGGGAAAACCGCTTTCCCGCAACTTTCGCACATCGGTCCCAGAAGTAACACATCGGGGCGAAAGATGCACCCACCTGGGGAGCCACACCAGGCCGACACGGTCGGATCGGCATCGGCCACCCACCGCGATCAGTTCGCGTGCGCTCCGTCGGCTCGCGCCACCGGCGTGACCCGCACCGCCA
>NZ_CDWWEW010000425.1:0-4158 GCF_977966315.1 Frankia sp. CeRuru1 | reverse complement strand
CGGGGCAGACCCCCGTCCACCGGCGGCTTCCAGCGGTGGCTTCCAGCGCTGGTGGCGGGTCGGTCAACAACGGACCACGGAGGGGGACGCGGCGTGCTACCGGACACGTGGAGCGCGGGAGGCGGGGCCGACCTGCGAGGATCGTGGGCATGGTGGTTCCGTCTGCCGCGCCGGCATCCGAGGAGCTGTTCCGGCGCGCCGAGCGTGTTGTTCCCGGTGGGGTCAATTCTCCGGTCCGAGCCTTCCGTGCCGTCGGCGGCACGCCGCGCTTCATGGTGGCGGGCAACGGCCCCTATCTGACCGATGCGGACGGGCGTACCTACGTCGACCTGGTGTGCTCGTGGGGGCCGATGATCCTCGGCCATGCCCATCCGGCCGTCGTCGAGGCGGTGTCGCGCGCCGTCTCGGCCGGCACCAGCTTCGGCACCCCCACGCCGGGGGAGGTGGAGCTCGCGGAGCTGATCGTCGACCGGGTCGGCCCGGTCGCGAAGGTACGCCTGGTCAACTCCGGCACCGAGGCGACGATGAGCGCCGTGCGGCTGGCCCGGGGTTTCACCGGCCGGTCGAGCATCATCAAGTTCGCCGGCTGCTACCACGGGCACGTCGACGCGCTGCTCGCCTCCGCCGGTTCCGGAGTGGCGACCCTCGGGTTGCCGGACACCCCGGGAGTCACCGGCGCCGCCACCGCGGACACCATCGTCCTGCCCTACAACGATCTCGCGCTGGTCGAGGCGGCCTTCGCCGAGCGCGGTGAGACGATCGCGGCGGTCATCACGGAGGCCGCCGCCGCCAACATGGGGGTCGTCCCGCCGCTGCCCGGCTTCAACGCCGGGTTGCGCCGGCTGTGCGACATCCACGGCGCGCTGCTCATCCTCGACGAGGTGATGACCGGGTTCCGCATCTCACGCGCCGGCTGGTGGGGCAATGAGGGCGCGATCGAGGACTGGTCGCCGGACCTGTTCACCTTCGGCAAGGTGATGGGCGGCGGGCTGCCCGCGGCGGCCTTCGGCGGGCGGGCGGACGTGATGGCCAGGCTCGCACCCGCCGGCCCGGTGTACCAGGCGGGCACGTTGTCGGGTAACCCGATCGCCGTCGCCGCCGGACTCGCCACTCTGCGGGCCTGCACCGACGAGGTCTACGCCACTGTCGACACCCGCGCCGCCGACGTGGCCGGGATCGTCTCGACCGCGTTGACCGAGGAGGGCGTGGCCCACCTGCCGAGCAGCGCCGGATCGCTGTTCAGCTTCTTCTTCACCGACGCCGCCACCGTGGTCGACTACGCCGGTGCCCAGGCGCAGAACACCGCCCGGTACGCGGCGTTCTTCCACAGCATGCTCGACGCCGGGATCTACCTGCCGCCGTCGGCGTTCGAGGCGTGGTTCGTCTCGGCCGCGCATGACGACGAGACGGTGGAGCGGATCGCCGCGGCGGCACCGGCGGCCGCACGTGCCGCCGCGGCGGTACCCGAACCGGTGACCGTCTCCGCCTCTCCCGAGGGGCGGGCATGACGGAGCCGGCTCCGTTGACCCGGGTGCATCTGGTTCGCCACGGCGAGGTCTTCAACCCGGAGAAGATCCTCTACGGCCGGCTGCCGGGGTTCCGGTTGTCCGACAAGGGCCAGCAGCAGGCGAAAGTCACCGCGGAGTTCCTTGCGGAGCTGGACGTCGCGGCCGTGGTCGCGAGTCCGCTGGATCGTGCTCAGCAGACCGCCGCGCCCATCGCCACGGCGCACGCACTCGCCGTCCAGGCCGACCCGCGGCTGATCGAAAGCCGCAACGCCTTCGAGGGCAGAACGTTCGAGGCCGGCCCGGCGGTGGTCCGCTACCCCGCCCTGTGGCGCCTGCTGCTCAATCCGTTCCGCCCATCCTGGGGCGAACCGTACGACGAGATCGCCGCGCGGATGCTCGTGGCCGTCGCGGAATGGCGCGATGCCCACCCCGGTCGGCACGTCGTGCTCGTCAGCCATCAGCTTCCGGTCTGGACGGCTCGGCGTGCCCTGGAGGGGGTGCCCCTCTGGCACCGTCCCGACCGGCGGCAGTGTGGGCTGGCGAGCGTCACCACGGCCGTCTACCGGGAGTCCGAGCTCGTTGGCGTCCAGTATGCGGAGCCGAACGGGCCGACCGCGAACACGCCTGGATCGGTCGGCGCCTGACGAACTCCACCGGTCCCGAGTCACCGGCGCCGGCCGTCGCTGTCCCGCCCGCCCTCGCGTCTCTGCGGGCCGTGCTGCCGTTCCTGCGCTGCCCCGTGTGCGGCGACGCGCTGCACCGGACGGACAGATCCCTGCGCTGTCCCGCCGGGCACGACTTCGACGTCGGCCGCAGCGGCTATGCCAACCTGCGCACCGGCCGGACTCGGCGGGTCGTCGGCGACACCGCCGTCATGGTCGCCGCGCGGGAGTCCTTCCTCGGTGGTGGCCACTACGGGCCGCTCACCGCCCGACTGGCCCAGATCGCGCATCCCGTCCCCGGGGGGTCATCCGGGCTATCCGGGTCGCCCGGTCGGGTGATTCTCGACATCGGTGCCGGGACCGGGCACCATCTGGCCGGCGTGGTCGGTGCGCGGCCGGACGCGGTCGGCATCGCCGTCGACGTCTCGAAGTACGCCCTGCGTCGCGCGGCGCGTGCCCATCCCCGGATCGGCGCGGTCTCCTTCGACGTCGCCGCCCCCTGGCCGGTGGCCGACCACGCCGTCGCCGTGCTCCTCGACGTCTTCGCGCCGCGCAACTTGGCCCAGATGCACCGGGTGCTGCGCCCCGACGGGCTGCTCATCGTCGTTACCCCCGGACCGGGCCATCTCGCCGAGCTGCACGGCCCGCTCGGACTCGTCGGGATACAGGCGGGCAAGAGCGACCGGCTCGACGAACGAACCACCGGACGGTTCGAGCCGATCATCGTCGAGCGCGTCGACGTTCCGCTCACGCTGAACACCGACCAGATCGTCGACCTGGCTCTGATGGGCCCGACCGGCCATCATCGTGCGCCCGACCAGCTGCGCCGGCGGGCCGAAACCGCCTTCCCCGGGAGTGCCCCCGTCACGGCCCGTTTTCAGATCCGCGGTTACCGTCCGCTCCCGGTCCCGCCGGTGGCCGGCGGCCGGTGACGTCGGCGGAACGGTGCCTGCCCGGCGACAGAACGGTGCCCGCCTGGCATGGAGCCCACAGGTGTCCTTTGTCGAGAAGCCCATGCGCGTCTCGCGGCCCCGACACCTACCCTGAGTTGAGTTCTACAGTTGGTCGTAGACAGGTTCCCGGGTGGGAAGGGGCAGGGCACATACTGGTTCGCGTGGCGGAGAAGGGATGGCGGTCCGCGTCGGATGACAGTTCGGACACGCTGGTGACAGGCATTGCCCCGATGCGGCGGATGCGCCGGGCCCGGTCGGCCCGCCGTGCCCGCCGGGCGGGACGCGTCGCCCCGGCCGCCGTGGCGCTCGCGGCGGCCGGGCTGCTGGCCGCCTGCTCCCCCGGGGCGAACTCGGTCGACGCCACCGGTGGTGGGGGCTACGGCTTCGTCCAGCAGGCGGCCGGGCAGGACTTCGCCGCTCCCGGAAACCGGCATCCCGCACCCCCCCTGTCCGGTAAGACCCTCGACGGGACCTCCCTCGACCTCGCGTCCTACCGAGGGAAGATCGTTGTGATCAATTTCTGGGCCTCGTGGTGCGCTCCCTGCCGCGCGGAGACGCCAGGCCTGGTCCAGCTGTCCAAGGACAACCCCACGGTGGCGTTCCTCGGTGTCAACGAGAAGGACACCGTCTCCGGCGCGAAGGCCTTCGCGCGGGACTACGGCAAGTCCTACCCGAGCATCGTCGACAAGCTGGGCACCCTCGCCGCGGGCTGGCCGGTCGCTCCCGGCCTCCCGTCGACGTTCGTGCTCGACCAGAACGGGCGGATCGCGGCCCGGTTCACCGGTGGTGTGCTGCCCGACGACCTGAAGCCCGTGCTGAGCCGTCTGCGGGCCGAGGCGTGAGCGGGCGCCGTTCGCCCGGGGCGGAGGACCCGCGGTGAGCGTGGTCGGGCTCATCACCGACGGGCCGGTCCTGCTCGCCGCGCCGGTCGCCGCCGCCGCGGGACTGCTCTCCTTTCTCTCCCCCTGCGTCCTTCCACTGGTGCCGGGCTATCTCAGCTTCGTCACCGGCCTGTCCGGGGCGGAGCTTCAGGAT
>NZ_CDWWEW010000424.1:0-4170 GCF_977966315.1 Frankia sp. CeRuru1 | reverse complement strand
GATCTGGGCGCACGGCGTCACGGTAGGCCCCACCCCCGACAGTTTCACGCCCGGGATTATCCGCCGGGCCCGGAGGCGAAAGCAGGTCCGCCTTGCCGCACGTCGTCACGGAGGTTCCGGGTCACGGAGGTTCCGGGTCACGGGCCGGTGGAAAATGATTAACGATACCTGATCCGTAGGGTGCTGGGTGCGCCACGGGACGGTATTGGCCATAGAATTCGCCGCGGTTGTCCCGTTTATGGTCCCGTCGGGGCAGTCCGGTGCTTCTGTCGGGGCGTGTGCTCAAACGTGCGGCCAACTCGGCAGGCCTGCGTGCGTCGAATGCGGAATCATGCCCAGGTGGCATGGTTCGAGACGAACGGCATTCGAGTGGCGCGGGTCGCGGTCGACTGTTCGAACGTTGACGTGATGGTGCGCTTCTGGTCCGCCGCATTGGGATACGAGGTGAGCCGGCGTGACGACGGGGTGATCCTGCGTCACCCGGCCGGCGCGGGACCCAAGCTCCTCCTCAGGCCCGGGGCGAAGCGCGATGCCGGCCGTAACCGGCTTCATCTGGATCTCTACGCTGTCGACGCGGAGCGTGTGATCGGCTGGTTGTCGACCCTCGGTGCCCGCCGGGTGTCCCGGTACGACGACGACGGGGAGAGCGGATACGTTCTCAAGGATCCGGAGGGTAACGAGTTCCGGGTGATGACGGTCGGGCCGGCGGGATTCGCGCGCCCCTTTGTCTGACACCCCGGCGGGCCGGGCTCCCACGGGGTTGGGTTCCCGGCGGGTCGGCGAGGGTGGAGCACGGTTTCGGAGAAGCGTGCTCCACACCACCGTCGCGTCCAGCGGAAAACGTGACGGCTCGACGGCCGGGTGAACGGCCATCGGCCATCGGGTGCTGTCGTCACGCGCCGGACGACCCGGTCGATAGGGTCGCAGCCATGTCGAGCGTCTTCACCCGGATCATCAACGGCGAGCTTCCCGGTCGCATCGTCTACTCCGACGAGCACGTGGTGGCGTTCCTGACGATCGCGCCGATCCGGCCGGGACACACCCTGGTCGTTCCCCGCACCGAGATTGACCATTGGATCGATCTACCCGATGATCTCCAGGTCGCGTTGTGGAGCGCCGCGGCGACGGTGGGCCGCGCCATCGACGCGGCCTTCCGACCTCGGCGGGTGGCCGCGCTCGTCGCCGGGCTCGAGGTCCCGCACGTCCACGTGCATCTCCTGCCGATCGAGGACGAGACGCAGATCGACTTCAGGCTCGCCGACCACAACCCCGACTCGGCCGAGCTCGATGCCGTGGCCGAGCGGATCCGCGCCGCCCTCGGCTGAGAGCCGGGTACCGGCCGGCGCGGATCTGGCTGTTCTGGCGGATCGTAGGGTTACGCGGCGGTCAGAGCTGGAACTTCGGTGGATCGACGGCGAACAGCGGTTCCCAGTTCAGGATGGCGTGCCCGGGTGGCGCATCGATGACGATGTTGCCCCGGACCCGCTGCCCGGCCTTGAGAGTCGACACCGACAGCCGCGGCGCGACGTTCTCGTAGCTGCCGTCGTACCGGGTGCCGTCGGAGGTCTGGATGTAGAAATCGGACGGTGAAGCGGACGTCGACCCGCGGCTCACCTCGACCGTCACGTTAATGACGTAGTAGGCCCCCTGGGCGGGCGCGTCGCCGTACTGGGTCACCTTGCCGGTGGTGGAGCAGACGCTGTTGAGGGTGACCCTGGCTTCGAAGTCGCTGACCGAGGAGGTGGCCCGGCCGACGGCGGTGCCGGAGCCGCCGATCGTCGCGGTGCCGGCCGCCGGCGCGTGCTGTGGCGTCACCGGAACGCAGCTCGGCACTCCGTTCGGCGGGGTCGCGGTCGGGGCGGTCGCGGTCGCAGTGGTATTCGGGAGGTCGGGCACGGTCACCGTCGGGGCCGGTGGGGAGGCGATCTCGGTGTCGTCACCGCCGCCCACCGCGAGGGCGATCACGACACCGAGCACGATGGCGGCGACCACGGCGAGGGGCACGATGATGAACAGCGGACTGGTCCGCTGCCGGGGCGGAGGCGGCGGGACGCCCTGCTGCCACCCGCCGGGCGGCGGGTAGCCCCCCGGGGGGTTCTGGTAGGCGTCGGGACCGCCCTGGTAGCCGACCGTCCCCGGGTATGGGGCACTCCCACCCTGGTAGGGCCCGGCAGCCGCGGCCGGGGGATGGTCCGGCTGCTGCCAGCCGCCCGGTTGTCCCCAGCCCTGCCCGACGCCGGGCTGTCCCCACCCTGGCGCAGCGCCGGGGTGCTGTGGGCCGCCGGGGTGCTGTGGGCCGCTGGGCTGCCCGCCCCACTGCTGCCCGCCCGGTTGCGGGACGGTGCCCGGCCAGGCGAGGCGTGTCTCCTCCGAGTCGGGCTGGTTCGGCTGGCCGGGCTGGGGCGCTCCCCACGGTGGGACCGGAGCCGGCGGGGGAGTAGAGGGCGAACCGGAGGCGGGGGTGCTGCCAGCGTCCGCGGGCTGGTGCCAGGGGTCATTCGGCTGCCTCCACGCCTCCTGGCTCCCGTCACCGCTGGGGGGCTGGTGAGGCGGGTTCTGGTCGGTCACGATGATCCTCTCAGGCGCAGCCAGGGCCGCGTTCGGAAGAAAACGAGCATAAGGGGCGCGCCTCGCGAGGCTACATAAGCCGACTTTCACCTGAGGCAATGCCCGCCCCGCCGTAGGCCGCCGACGTACCGATCCGGCCGGTAGCGGTGGTGAGTGCCCTGAGCTCTCCCGATAAGCTGTACTGTCATCGTTCTCCCCGTCGGCTCCGGAGTCCCGCGTGCCTTGCTGTCTGGCCGGTTGGACGAGCCGTTGGAGATACGGCCCGCCCGGTTTGTCCGTCGTGCGCGTGTTGATGAACATTTCGTCGCCACCCTCGGATTCGCCGCATGAGTGAGCCGCTTCCGGCGCCGGTGCGGGCGCATGTCGTCGAGTTCGCCGAGCAGACGCTGGCGGATCTTCCCGAGCCGGAGGTCCCGCCGTCGCTGGTCGCGGTGCGCCGCTTCAAGCCCTCCCGCCGCGTCCGCCAGGGAGCTGTCCCGCTGGCCGCGGCGGTGGACGGTGACGTGTTCCGCGGCCAGGTCGCCGAGTGGATCCGCCGTCATCATCCCGAGCTTGTCGAAGCCGTCAGCTCGCCGGACGGACCGCCGCCCGCGGCGCCTCCCGAGAAGATCGCCGCGGTCGCGTACCTGCTGCGGGTCTCCGGCTGGCAGGAACTGGTCCAGGTCGCTGCGGCGTCCACGGCGGAGGCGGCGGTCCGCAGCCAGGTCGACGAGGCCGAGCGGACGATACTGCGGCTCACCGAACAGCTCGAGACGAGCAAGCGCATCGCCGCGGCCGAGCAGGAGGAACTGCGCGAGCAGCTGCAGGCGGCCCGGGCGGAGGCGGACGAGGCTCGCCGGCGGCTGCGCTCGTCCACCGCCGGGATCCGGCGGGCCGAGGACGCCACGCGAGAGGCCCTGACCGCGGCCGAGGCGGCCCGGGACGCAGCCTTGGCCGCCAGCCGGGATGCCGAGGCGGAGACCCGGCGGCTGCGCGGCCGGGTGGCGGAGCTGGAGAGCGCGCTCGCCTCCACCCGCCGGGACAGCCGCGAGTCCCGCAGCGTCGATGACGCCCGGTTGCGCGTTCTCCTTGACACCCTGATCGTCTCGGCGCACGGCCTGCGACGCGAACTCGACCTCCCGACGATGGTCGCGAGGCCCGCGGATCTCATCGCTCGCGGCGGAGCCGGCCCGAGTAACGGCCCGCAGGCGTTCGCCGGGGCCCGCGGGCGGCCGGACGACGACCCCTCCCTGATCGACGAGGTGTTGGCCGTCCCCGGGGTCCATCTGATCATCGACGGGTACAACGTGACCAAGCGGGGCTACGGCCGCCTCACCCTGCAGGCCCAGCGTGAGCGGCTGCTGTCCGGACTCGGTGCGCTCGCGGGCCGCAATCCCGACAGCGAGGTCACGGTCGTCTTCGATGCCACCGCCGTCGTGGCCCGGCCGGTGGGTGTCGCCATGCCTCGGGGGGTGCGCGTGCTGTTCAGCCGGCCCGGGCAGCTCGCCGACGAGGAGATCGTCCGGCTGGTGCGGATGGAACCGGAAGGCCGCCCGGTCTTCGTCATCACCTCCGACCGGGAGGTCGCGGAGAACTGCGCCGCCGCCGGAGCCCGGGCGGTAC
>NZ_CDWWEW010000423.1:0-4184 GCF_977966315.1 Frankia sp. CeRuru1 | reverse complement strand
CGTCTACGGTGATGCCGAAGTCGGTCGCGATGCCGGCCAGCCCCGAGGCGTAGCCCTGGCCGACCGCCCGCACCTTCCAGGCCCCGGCGCGCCGGTAGAGCTCGACGAGAATCAGCGCCGTCTCGCTGCTCAGCCCGGACGGATCGAAGCGGGCGAGCTCGGCGCCGCCACGCGCGTCCCGTACCACAATGCTCAGGCCGCGCAGGGCGGCGAAGGTCGCCGGCCCGCTGCCGTCGAGACTCCCGGTGACGACCACCTTGTCAATCTCCGGCGGGACCGCGGCCAACGTGCACTCCAGCACGGACGGCGGTACGAGACGCACCCCGGGACCTGTCGGCTGGTTGAAAAAGACGAAGTCGTCGTCGGTGCGCACCTTGCCGTGGATGGTCACCAGGATCGCCGCGATGTCCAACGGACTCGACGAGGCGATCTCGACCCGGACGTCGGTGGTGGGCAACGCGGCGTTGCCGCCCTTGGTAAGCACCTGTGCCATGAACCCCTCCAACGTCGCACCACGATAACTCCCGCGCCGGCCACCACGGTTCCCGGGATCACTGCCGACCATACGATCGCGGGTATGGAACAACGTGGCGGGGCATCGGCCTGGTGAGCGACAGCGCGATCCTGCGATCGGTCGAGGAGCATGCGGCGGCAGTCTTCGGACCGGGCACCGGTCGGGCCGGGGTCACGTTCCTCGGCACCGACCAGATCGAGGTGCTGCGGTTCGGCCCGGACCGAGCGGGCGTCGTCCGCTATCTCACCCTGGGCATGTCCCGGGAGCCGATGACGGCGGCGGCGGCGACCGTGCGCGATCCCGCCGGCCCGCGGGCCGAACTCGTGCTGTCCCTGCGCGGGCGGCGCGACAGCGTGCTGCGGCGGTTGGCCGTGTTGGCCGCCGTCCCGACGGTCGAGGGCCGTCCGGTGGCTCCCGGGTCCGGCCTGGATCTCGGGGAACCGCTCTGGGACGGCGCCCCGTTCACCGCGGTGCTCGTCGGCGAGCCCGGCGGGCTCATCCCCGATCTCGCCACCGGGCTCGCACCCGTCCGCTTTCTCCCCCTGCTTCCGATGACCCCCAACGAGTCCGCCTACAAGCGGGTGCACGGCCCAGACGCGCTGCATCAGCGGTGGCTGGCGGCCGGGACGGATCTGCGCGACCCCGGCCGCCGGGAGGTCGATCTCGGCTGACTCCCGGCACGGGGGGTGGATCCGTCGTGAACGGGCCGCGGGTTCCTCCGTTTCCACTACTCTCATCTAGTTGTGACCCGTGACGCCGCGGCCGGTTCTCCGCGTTCCCGCCGATTCCCGCGGGCGCCCTCGCCGTCAGCTGCCACCGGTCAGACTGGTCGACCGGCCGGCACCGATCCGTCGGCACGCGCCGATCCGGGCACTGGTCCTCGCGCCGCCGCCCGGTCCGGCCACGGGACGAACCCGGGGGCCGGTCCACGCCGCCGTGCCGTCCTGCTCGGCGGCCTCGGGCTGGGGGGCGCCGCGCTGGGCGGGGCGAGCCTGGCGGCCTGCGGCGGCTCCGGCGGTTCGATCCCGGCCCCCGCGCCGACCCTGCGGGCGCCCACCCCGATCGCGGGCATCACCGACGGGGTCTTCGGGCTCGGGGTCGCCAGCGGCGACCCGTTGCCGGACGGCGTCATCCTCTGGACCCGGCTCGCACCGAGGCCGACCGAGGGCGGCGGCATGCCCACGCGGAACATTGAGGTCGACTGGCAGATCGCGACGGACGAGGGTTTCCGCGATGTGGTGCGCGCCGGCACGCAGACCGCGCAGGCGGCGTTCGCGCATTCCGTCCACGTCGACGTCCGCGGACTCGCGCCGGAGCGTGACTACTTCTACCGGTTCCGTGCCGGCACCGTGCTCAGTCCGGTCGGCCGGACCCGGACGGCCGCAGCCCCCGGGAGGGGACCGGAATCGGCCGGCGGTGCCCTGACCTTCGCGCTGGCCTCATGCCAGGACTTCCAGAACGGGTATTGGCCGGCCTTCGACGGCATCGCCGCCGACGCGCCGGACCTCGTCGTCCACGTCGGCGACTACATCTACGAGTATGACCCGAGGAGCACCTATCCGGACCGGCGGCACACCACTCCGCAGCAGCCCGGCCTGGACCAACTCCAGACGCTGGCGGACTACCGCAACCGGTACGGCCAGTACAAGTCCGATCCTGCCCTGCAGGCCGCTCATCACGTGGCCCCCTGGGTCGTCACCTGGGACGACCACGAGGTCGAGAACAACTACGCCGGGCTGGTCGACGAGGCCGGCGACACCGGGGAGCAACGGCAGGATCCCGCGGCGTTCGCCCGCCAGCGTGCCGCCGCCTACCAGGCGTACTACGAACATATGCCGATCCGGGCGGAGCTGAATCCGGGATCGCCCGACATGCGGATCTACCGGCGGTTCGCGTTCGGGAACCTGGTGACGTTCAACGTCATGGACACCCGGCAGTACCGGACCAGGCAGCCCGGCGACTCCCCGCAGGGCATCGGGCCTGCCGCCCTGGGCCGGGACAACACGGCCGGCACGATGGCCGGCACCGCCCAGGAACGCTGGTTGCGCGACGGCCTGACCACGTCGCGGACCCGCTGGAACGTCCTCGCCCAGCAGACGATGCTGGCCCAGCTGAACGGGCAGCTGCCCCTTGGCGAGGGACCACGGCTGGCCAATCTGGATCAGAACGACGGGTACGGCCCCTACCGGGCCCGGTTGCTGTCGGAGATCCGCGACAGCGGCGTGCGCAACCCGGTGGTGCTCTCCGGTGACATCCACTGCGCCTGGGTGAACGACCTCCGGGTCGATTTCGACCGGCCCGAGACGCCGGTCGTCGCGACGGAGTTCGTCTGCACCTCGATCAGCTCGGCCTTCTTCCTCGTCAGCGAGGACTTCGTCCGGCGGAACAATGCCCGGCTCAACCCGCATGTCCGGTATTTTCGCGGTGACCGGCGAGGTTACACGCGCGTTCGCGTCACCCCGGACGAATGGCGCGCGGACATGCGGGTCGTCGCCGACATCGCCACTCGCCACTCGCCCACGTCCACGGATGCCACCTGGGTGGTCGAGAACGGGCGGCCCGGCGCGCGGCCGGCCTGAGAGCGAGCGTGCGGCGACAGCACGCTCCGGCCCTGCCAGCCCCACTCCGGCCCTGCCGGCCCGCACTGCCGACCGCTTTCCACCCGATTCACCGGAAAAGGCACGGGAATTCGACCACCGGATGACCTCCACCGGGTGGCCTCGCCGGCCTGCGCATCGCGAATAAATCCGAAGAAACTCGACGGTTCTACGGCCAGGACACCGGTCGCCACGTTAGCCTTTCCCCGGCCCGTCCGCCGCTTTCCACGCGCATTCTGGCGCCGTGCGGACGACGAACATCGGGAGCCGAACGTGACGATTCTACACCAACCGAGAGAACCGGGCGGAGCAGCGGATAGCGGGACGCAGCCGGTGGATGTCGTCGCCGCGCACACCAGGCCACGTACCCCTTTGCTCGGCTATCTGCGGACGACGTCCCACAAGGACATCGCCATCCTGTACGCCGTCACGTCGTTCGGGTTCTTCCTCTTCGCCGGTGTCCTGGCCGTGATGATGCGGGCGGAACTCGCCCGCCCGGGGCTGCAGTACTTCTCCAACGAGCAGTACAACCAGTTTTTCACGCTGCACGGCACACTGATGCTGCTCATGTTCGCCACCCCACTGGCGTTCGCGTTCGCGAACTTCCTGGTGCCGCTGCAGATCGGCGCGCCGGACGTGGCGTTCCCGCGGCTGAACGCGATGTCCTACTGGTTCTTCCTGTTCGGCAGCCTGGCGGTGATCTTCGGGTTCCTGACCCCGGACGGCACCGCGTCCTTCGGCTGGTTCGCCTACTCGCCATTGAACAGCAAGGTGTACTCGCCGGGAGTGGGCTCCGACCTGTGGGTCGTGGGTCTCGCGGTCTCCGGTGTCGGTACCATCCTCGGCGCCGTCAACATGATCACAACGATCCTGACGATGCGGGCCCCGGGCATGACGATGTTCCGGCTGCCGATCTTCTGCTGGACCTTCCTGGCGACCTCGATCCTCGTGCTGATCGCCTTCCCCGTGCTCGCCGCGGCGCTGCTCGCCCTGGAGGCCGACCGGCGCTTCGGCGCGCACGTGTTCGACGCCGCCAACGGCGGCGCGCTGCTCTGGCAGCACCTGTTCTGGTA
>NZ_CDWWEW010000422.1:0-4192 GCF_977966315.1 Frankia sp. CeRuru1 | reverse complement strand
CGCCCACCGGTGGCGGCTGCTGGTGATCGAGGACTGCGACGACCTGATCCGGGGGGACGGCCGGGGTGCGGCCGGGCAGCAGCTCTCCCGACTGCTGAACCTCACCGATGGTCTGGTCGGTCAGGGCCGCGAGGTGCTGGTCGCCCTGACCGCGAACGAGGATCTGCTGCGCATGCATCCCGCCGTTGTCCGTCCCGGTCGCTGCCTCGCCCAGATCGAGGTGGGAGCCCTGCCGCACACCGAGGCGGTGTCCTGGCTGGGCTCCGCGGAGGGGGTCCGGTCGAGCATGACGCTGGCAGAGCTGTTCGCCCTGCGGGACGGCCGCGGCCTGCCGCGGCCCACCACCCCGGACGCCCGCCACGGCATGTACCTGTGACGGCTGCGCGCCGTACTCCCGATTCGGGCCCACCAGGCCGGGAGCAGGCCGGGTAGGCCCGCCGGCCCGGCGGCGCCGTGTCCTGCGCGGTGCCGCCGGGCGGACGGCCGAGGGGCGGGGCGCGCCGGATCACGGCGAGAAGTCCCGGTCGGACGTCACCGGTCAGGCATCGCTAAAGTTAGCCACCGGGGAGCAACCGGTGTATTTCGGATCGCCGGATCCTGGTCTCGGTCCCGGTGGTGGGTGAATGTCGGTGAAGGGGTGAAGGTCCGGCAATGGCGATGGGGATCGGCGGCCTGCCCGATGGTCCCCGCCGCCGTCTGCCTTGACGGCGAGGTTAGCGGTCGTTAACTTGGAAACGTTGTTTCGGGGCCCGACGTCCACCCGGGGGGTGACTGTGAGCGCAGCACGCGCCGGAACCATCGCCGGTCGGCGGTCCGACGAGGTCCGACGGTCCTCGGCCACGCCGGTCCTGACCAGTCGGGTCGATGCCGCGGGTGAACAGGGACGGCGCAATGCCGAGGGGCATTGGCACGCCGTGACCGATCTCCAGGAGCGGTTGGCGGTGGCGGCGGTCGGCGGGTCGGAGCAGGCGCGGTCCCGCCACGTGGCTCGCGGCAAACTCCTGCCCCGCGACCGGGTCGACGCGCTGCTCGACCGGGGGAGCCCCTTTCTGGAGCTTTCCCCGCTAGCCGCGAACGGCTTTTACGAGGATCCGGTTCCTGGGGCGGGCATCATCACCGGTATTGGCCGGATCTCGGGTCGGGAATGCGTGGTGGTCGCCAACGACGCCACGGTCAAGGGTGGCACCTACTATCCGTTGACCGTGAAGAAGCATCTGCGTGCCCAGGAGGTGGCGCTGCAGAACCGGCTGCCCTGTGTTTATCTGGTCGACTCCGGGGGGGCGTTTCTTCCGCTGCAGGACCAGGTCTTCCCGGATCGGGAGCATTTCGGGCGGATCTTCTTCAACCAGGCCCGAATGTCCTCGCTGGGAATCTCCCAGATCGCGGCGGTGCTCGGTTCGTGCACGGCGGGCGGCGCGTACGTTCCCGCGATGGCCGACGAGGCGGTGATAGTCAGGAATCAGGGGACGATCTTCCTCGGTGGTCCGCCGCTCGTGAAGGCCGCGACCGGCGAGGTGGTATCGGCCGAGGATCTCGGCGGCGGGCTGCTGCACTCCCGCACCTCCGGGGTGACCGACCACCTGGCCGAGGACGACGCCCAGGCGCTGCGGATCGTGCGCTCCATCGTCGCGGGCCTCGCGCCGCGCGGTCCGCGGCCGTGGGAGCTGGAGCCGACCGAGGCACCGGCGGTCGACCCGGCCGGGCTGTACGCCGCGGTACCGACGGACGGGCGCACCCCCTATGACGTGCGGGAGGTGATCGCGCGCATCGTCGATGGCAGCCGTTTCGCGGAGTTCAAGAAGGAGTACGGAACGACGCTGGTCACCGGGACCGCCCGCCTCCATGGCCATCCCGTGGGAATCGTCGCGAACAACGGGGTGCTCTTCGGCGAGTCGGCGCTGAAGGGCACCCATTTCATCGAACTCTGCGATCAGCGCGGTATCCCGTTGGTGTTCCTGCAGAACATCACCGGTTTCATGGTGGGTCGGGAGTACGAGGCCGGCGGCATCGCGAAGCATGGCGCGAAGATGGTCAACGCGGTCGCCTGTGCCCGGGTGCCGAAGTTCACCGTGGTGATCGGCGGTTCGTTCGGCGCGGGTAATTACTCGATGTGCGGTCGGGCATTCTCGCCCCGTTTTCTGTGGATGTGGCCGAATGCCTGCGTCTCGGTGATGGGCGGGGAGCAGGCGGCGGCGGTGCTGGCGACCGTGCGCCGGGAGCAGATGGAAGCCGCGGGGGTCGCCTGGAGCGAGGCCGACGAGGCCGCCTTCCGGGCGCCGATCCTGAATCGGTACGCGGAGCAGGGCAGCCCGTACTATTCGACCGCTCGGCTGTGGGACGACGGTGTCATCGATCCGGCCGACACCCGTATGGTGCTGGGTTTGGGCCTGTCGGTGGCGGCGAACGCTCCGCTGCAACCGGTGGGCTACGGCGTCTTCCGGATGTGAGGGGGACATCCTGACGTGCGGAAACATCCGATGTGAGGAAACCAATCGTGAGGATCAAGGGTGTCCACGGCTGATCTGTCCGCCACGAATCACGCAGGCGGCGGCACCGGTCACGGTCCGGATGGCCATTTCACGCCGGCCCGGTCGGCGGGCGTCGTGCCGCCGAGGGCGCCGGGAGCGTCGGGCTTGACGTTTTCGTCGGTGCTCGTCGCGAACCGGGGTGAAATCGCCGTCCGGGTGATCCGCACACTGCGCGATCTCGGTATCCGGTCCATCGCCGTCTACTCAGACGCCGACGCCGGGGCGCGGCACGTCCGGGAGGCGGCTGTCGCGGTGCGGCTGGGCCCGGCGCCCGCGAAGGAGAGCTACCTCAGCATCGAGGCCGTGCTGGAGGCGGCGAGGGTGTCCGGGGCGGAGGCCGTCCATCCCGGTTACGGCTTCCTCGCCGAGAACGCGGCCTTCGTACAGGCCTGTGAGACGGCCGGAGTGCTCTTCATCGGACCGTCGCTCGCCGCGGTGCAGGTGATGGGCAACAAGATCACCGCGCGGCGGGCGGTGGCCGAGGTGGGGGTGCCGGTCGTGCCGGGCCGGTCGGCGCCGGGCATGAGCGATGCCGCGATCGCCGAGGCCGCCGGTCAGATCGGCTATCCAGTGCTGCTCAAACCCGCGGCGGGGGGTGGTGGCAAGGGGATGCGCATCGTCCGCGAGCCCGCCCGGCTGCCGGAGGCGATCGCGTCGGCCCGCCGGGAGGCCGCCGCCGGCTTCGGGGATGACACCCTGTACGTGGAGCGATTCATCACCCGCCCCCGCCACATCGAGGTCCAGATCCTCGCCGACGAGCACGGCAGCGTGCTCCACCTGGGTGAGCGGGAGTGCAGCCTGCAACGGCGCCACCAGAAGATTGTTGAAGAGGCGCCGGCGCCGGCGCTCGACGCGCGGACCAGGGAGCGGCTCGGGGCGGCGGCGGTCGCTGTCGCCAGCGCCGTCGGCTACGTTGGAGCGGGCACGGTCGAGTTCATCCTGTCCGCCGACGCGCCGGACGAATTTTACTTCATGGAGATGAACACCCGGCTCCAGGTCGAGCATCCGGTCACCGAGCTGGTGACGGGGGTGGACCTGGTCGCCGAGCAGATCCGGATCGCGGCCGGGGAGCCGTTGCGCTTCGGTCAGGCCGACATCCGCCTGACCGGGCACGCGGTGGAGGCGCGGATCTACGCCGAGGACCCCGGGCGGGGATTCCTGCCGACCGGCGGTCGGGTACTGGCTTTCCGGGAACCGGCCGGGCCGGCCATCCGCGTCGACGCCGGCATCGGGGCCGGGGACATCGTGAGCACCACGTACGATCCTATGCTGGCCAAGGTGATCGCCTGGGGTGCGGACCGCGCCGCCGCGATCGCCCGCCTTGACACCGCGCTCGCCGGCACGGTCCTGCTCGGAGTGACGACCAACATCGGCTTCCTGTGCTCGCTGCTCGCCCATCCGGACGTCGTCGCCGGGCGGCTCGACACCGGTCTCGTCGAACGTGATCTCGCCGCCCTCACCCCGGGCGACCTGCCCGGCGAGGCGCTCCTCGGCTACGCCCTGGCCAGGCTGCTGGCATTGCAACCGACCGGTCCGGTGGTCGACCCGTGGGACATCCCCTCCGGCTGGCGGCCCGGTGAGCCCGCGTGGCTGACCTGGGATGTCGCCCTGCCCGGTGGGGCAGTACCGTCCGGCGGCCCCGACGGCGCCGAACCTGGTGGCAG
>NZ_CDWWEW010000421.1:0-4198 GCF_977966315.1 Frankia sp. CeRuru1 | reverse complement strand
CGCCTGAATGGCCCGCAGTCTGCGGCCCAGGCGCACGAGTTCGGACTCGGGACGGACCTGGCGCAGCGCCTCGAACTCCTCCCGCTCCTCGCGCTCGGCGTGTTCCACCACCGTGTGCTCGAACGCGGCGAGCTTGGCCCCGAACTCGACGCTGCTCGCGTCCATCCGATCGAGGTCGGCGAGGTCCCGACTCGCCGCCTTCTCCTCCTGGTTGCGGGCATCGGTCACCTCGGGCCCCACCACCTGCCGGCTGATCGGGCGCAGCACCACCTCCTCGCCGGTCTCGTGGGCCGCGAGCAGCGCCCGCAGCTTGTCGAACGCCTCCTGGCGGCGTTGGCCCGTTGACGTCCTGACCTTCCCGAACAGCTCGCGGATCTCGGCATGCTGCGCGAGCAGGATCCCGACCACATCGTCCTCGGGGAGCTGACTCGCCCGGGTTCGTTCCCTCGTGGCCTTGCTGACCGTCATCGCACTCTCCTCATCGCGGACCGCGCACCGGACCGTGTCCCTGCTGGCCTGCCCGCTTGGCGGGAACAGGAACCTGGTCCGAGCGGGGGGATGCGCCGGATCGGGATGGCCAAGCCCAGGGATGGGCCCCAGGATCAGGAGATTCGTCGGAATCAGGAGGTTCGTCGGCGCCGGGCGGGTCTACCGGCGTTCGAACATCCAGGCGGCAGCCAGCGCTACGCCGACCACGATCCCGACAAGCAGCGCTCCGCCGAACACGAAGAAACCGACCGTCCTGATCAGGGCGATCCCGATCGGCAGCGCTGCGGCCAGCAGGAACACGCCGCGGGTGCGCACCGGCGTGTTCACCATGGCGAAGATCTTGCGCGGGCCCGTCACCCGGTTGACGTTCAGCTCGTCGGACACCGACGGCATGAGCCGGATCGTCGTCCACGTCAGCAGGACGAAGGCGATCGACAGCCCGAGGGCGTAGAGGAGCCCCACGCCGCGGCCGAAGGCGTCGAACGCCGCACCGGCACCGATCACAGTGATCATCAGCGGGACGTACCAGGAGGTGGTGCGGTCCTGCCGGGCCTGACCGGCGAGCCAGCGCGCCTGGGCGAACCGTTCGCCGCGCCGACCGGAACCGCCGTAATACTGATCCGCCATAGTCGCTCGACACTCCCCTCCCACGGCCGGCGCCGCGGTGCCCCCGTACCTCACGGGGACATCACGCCCCAGTCTCCCCATCCTCCCCCAAGACGAGGGAAAGCCGAGCCGTTTCGGGAGGATCACCTGCCCGCCGCGCCGTCACCGCTGGGCCGCGGGCCGCGCTCGGCGGGCCGCGAGAGCCGGCACCGCAGGTGACACGGCAGATGGCACGGCAGGTGGCGCCGCAGGCGACCCGCCGTCCACCCGCTCAGTACGTGCCCGATCGGGCATCCCCGCCCGGGGTCCTCGATCTCGGCCCACGGCCCGAGAACTCGCGACCCGAGAGCCCACGACCCGAGAGAAGGAGGCTCGCACCGGGTCGAAGATCTGCCGCGGTGGAGTCACCACACGCCGCACTAATTACCACAGGTCGTACTGCCGGGCGTGCGGATGACCGCGACCGCGCACTGGGCGTGTGTCACACACTGTGAACTGGTGGAACCCAGCAGCAACTCGGCGAATCCGCCGCGGCCCCGGGCTCCGATGACCAGGAGCTGCGCCCCCGCTGCGGCCCGCAGGAGGCTGGACGCGGCCGCTCCGCGGATCAGGTCCGTGCGCACATCGAGATCACCCGGCTCGGGCAGACCCGCGCGCACCGCCTCGTCCAGCACGGCCCGCGCGGCCCCCTCGAGGGCGGCGTCGACGAGGGCCGTTCCGCCGGGTCCCGTCGCATCGAGCGCCGGGTCCCCGAGCGCCGGGTCCCCGAGCGCCGCATCGGCGGGCCCCGAGTCACCGAATCCTGGATGATCATCGAGTGCCGTGCCCCCCGGTGCCGTGCCCCGAAATCCACGGCCGACGAATCCCGAGGCGAGGCCCGTTCCACCCGGGTCCGTCCGGATGAATCCGGTCCCGCCCGGATCCGCGTCGCCGGGCCCCGCACCAGCCGACGCCGCACCAGCCGACGCCGCCCCGGCCGGCGCCGCACCAGCCGGCCCCGCACGGACGGCCCCGGCGCCCGCCGTGGGCACTGCGCCGACGAACCTGGCACCGCAGAGTCCCAGCCGGACAACGAACTCCGGTGGCAGCGGCGTCCAGGCGTGCAGGATGCGCAGCGAAGCCCGGCGCAGCGCCGCCTCCTGGGCGGCCCACCGCAGCGCGGCCAACGAGCAGGCGGACCCGTCCACCCCGACGACGACGGGCCCGCTCTCGGCCGGCGCCGCCGACCTGCCGTGGACCACGACCACCGGCACCGACGCCCCGTACACGCACGCCATGCTGACCGAACCGGCCGGCAGGCGGCGCGGCCGGTCACGGCCGCGGGCACCGAGGACGAGCATGGCCGCGCCCTCCGACTCGGTCAGTATCGTGTCCACCGGGCTCCCGTACACGGTCCGCTCGACGATCCAGGCGTCGGGCTGGGCCTCGCGGACCCGGTCGACGACGTCGTGCAGCATCCACTGGGCCGTCCACCGGGGATGCTCCGGTGAGGTGGCAGGCGGCGGCTTCACCCGCGTGCAGAACGGGCCGGCCGCGGCCCAGACGAGAACGGCACGCACCCGCGCGCTACAGCGGCGCCCCGCGCGCACGGCCCACCGCAGCGCGCGCTCGGCATCTGTCGACCCGTCGATCCCGACCACGATGTCCGCCACGCGGCACCGCCTCCCCTCCGAGCATCCTCGCTCGCCGAGCAGGCATCCGTCCCGATCCCGTATCTACTACAACACGAAGAGCCAACGGGCGCGACGGGAGACAGGCGGGAGACAGGGGATGGATCTCCCGGCAGTGGCGGAGGTTGGTCACGAACAGGTCAATATCTGTCACGAACAAGTCGATATCGGCTACAAAGAGCCCAATATCGATCACGAAACGGTAACAGATATCGGTGCCGACCAGGGTGTGCGCGGAAAACCCGAGGGAACACCAGGAGAGGAGGTGGTACGGATGTCGGTCCGCCTGGCCCCCGCCTCGGCGCTCGGGCCGAAGGCCGAGGTTCCCGAGCCGGCGACGGCGGTGGTGGAGCTGCTGGGGATACTGCGCCACCATCTGGGCATGGATCTTGCCTGGCTCGGCCGCATCGAGACGGACGTCCTCGTTGTGCAGGTCATCAACGGGGACGGCGCGTCGTTCCAGCTGGCCCCGGGCTCCACCGTTCGGCGCGAGAGCGCCCTGTTCGGACGCGTCCTGTCCGGTGAGTTTCCCACCGTCATCCCGGACACCCACGCCGATCCGCGTATCCTGCGACTGCCCGTCGTCGACGAGCTTGACGTGGGGGCCTACGCCGCGGTGCCGGTCATCGACAGCGACGGCCTCGTCTACGGCCTGGTCGGCTGTCTCGGGCACGGGCCTCATCCGCACCTGCGGCCGCGCGACGGCCGGTTCCTGCGGATGATCGCGGAGATCCTCGGCGATTCCGTGACCGACCTGCACCGGATGTGGGAGGTCCGCAGCCGCGTCTGGCGCGACGTCAGCCATGTGATCGACGGCGGGGGGCCCGCGCTCGCCTTCCAGCCGGTGCTCGACCTCGAACACGGAAAGATCATCGGAGTGGAGGCGCTGTCCCGGTTCTCGGACTACGCCCGCAGCCCGTCACAGTGGTTCACCGCGGCAGGCTCCGTCGGCCTCAACGTCGATCTCGAACTCGCCGCGGTCCGACGCGCGCTCACCGTGCTGCCCCGGCTGCCGACACACATGATCCTCGCGGTTAACGTCTCGGCGACGACCCTCTCGGCCGGCCTGGTGGAGATGATCATGGGCGAGGACGCCGAACGTATCCTCGTGGAGATCACCGAGCACGAACGGATCGGCGACACTCCGGCGATCAACCGCGACATCGAGCACCTGCGCCGGCTCGGCGTCCGCATTGCCGCCGACGACGTGGGTACCGGCTATGCCGGGCTGGAACAGCTCGTCCGGCTGCGACCGGAGATCATCAAGATGGACTGCTGCCTGACCCAGGGCATCGACACCGACCCGGCCCGGCGGGCCGTGGCCGCCGGGCTGGTGCACGTCGCCAAGGAGATCGGAGGCGGCGTGGTCGCCGAGGGCATCGAGACCGCGGCCGAGCTCCAGGCCACCCGGGAGACCGCGATCCCCTACGGCC
>NZ_CDWWEW010000420.1:0-4217 GCF_977966315.1 Frankia sp. CeRuru1 | reverse complement strand
GCCCGGAACCGTTCACAGCGCCCGCCGAGGACACGAAGGCCAACCCGACCAGAACCGCCGGACATCACTATCGGCCACCGAACCAGGCATCACAGTGACCGTCGGGGCGCAGGGGAACGCCGCCACCATGACGGCACGGCACGGCATCCGCATGCCATCCGTGCCTTCCTGATGCCATCCCGTGACATTCGAGGCCGGCGGTCGGAACATGGCACCTGACCAGGACCTCAGACCCCGCCAGACAGTCGGAAGGACCGCTGATGGCCCCGCCCCGCAGCGACACGATGCTCGCCCGACTACTTCATGATCGGAACTGGAGTTGCGACGACTTCCGCCGTGTCTTCGACACCACCGCCCGCACACTTAGCCGGGAAAACAACGATCTTCGGGTGCCGGGGCCACTCAGCGACCGGCAGGCGAAACGGTGGATCGCCGGCCAGGTAGCCACCAGGCCCTATCCGGCGGCATGCCGGGTGTTGGAGGAGATGTTTCACGTTTCCGTGGAAGATTTGCTGACCCGGAATCCCACTCGCTACCGTGAGACACAGGCCGTAGCCCCGCCGCCCGTGCTACCACGTCCCGTCATGCAGGCGGAGCCCGGCAGCGGGCCGCCCCGCGAGGAGGTGAGTCCGTCGCGCCGCCGTGACCTACTCGGCACCGGCATCCTCCTTGCCGCCAGCACCGCCACGACTGGCGCCACCAGCCGCGCCGCGCAGATCTCCCGCGCCATCGCCGCGTCCACCCCGGACCCCCTCAGTGTCGCCCAGCTCCACCAGGGCATCCAACGCCTCACCCGGATCTACTCCACGACACCGCACGCGGATCTACTCGGACCCGTCGAACAGGCGTGGGACGATGCGGAAGCCCGGTTGGAAACCAGAGTCACCGGCACCGACCGTCGCGACCTCGAACTCCTCGCCGGCCAATACGCCTTCTACCGTGGTCGACTCGCCTTCGACATGGGCGATGACGACGGCGCGTTGACGTTCTTCGTCCTCGCCGCTCAACACGCCCAGGCAGCCGGTAACCCACTACTTGCCGGATCGGTTGCCGCCATGCGCTCCGCCGTGGCCTTCTTCGCCCGCGAGTTCGAGACCGCTGCGGACATCGCCGCCCAGGCCCAGCCGCAGGCGCACCCCTATATCGTCCCGCTCCTCGCCTGCGCACAGGCCCGCGCCTACGCCATCACCAGCCGCGAAGACGAAGCACTAACCGCCTTGCGGACCATGAATGATCATCTCTGGACCGGCAACCGCCTGCCAGGACCTTCACCGATCGACGAAGAGTCCAGCGAAGCTTTCAATGCGGTGGTACTCGGCTATCTCGGCAAGGGTGACGAAGCCGAGCCACACGCCCGCGCGTCGTTGGCGATGCTCAGCGGAACCGGACGGTACGTCAGCACCGCCGGCACCCATCTCGCACTCGCACGGGCCTTCATCCACCGCACCCACCCAGACCCCGAACAGGCAGCCACCGCAGCAAGTGACGCCCTCATGATCGTTGACGGCAAGGAAGTGACCAACGGCCCGACCTTCAACCGGGCCGCCGGTATTTGGCGCACCCTCGCCCGCAACGAGGAGTGGGCACGGCTCGAACCTGTCCGCGACCTGGGTGAACAGGTCTCATCTGAGCGCCGTGCGCTCCCAGCAGGCCCAACCATCTAGATCGTCGCCAATGTTCTCTACCCCGTCAAGGCGCGCCTACGGCGCGCGCGTGTGACCTGTCGCACGCGCCGCGCGTCGCCGTGCGCGCCGCGCCTACGGGATCGCCGCACCACGATGGGACCCCGCCTCCCTCCGGTCGGCACCCCATCGGGGCGTCGCCCCGTGGGCGCGTCGGCCCGTCGGCGCGTCGGAGCGTCAGGCCCCCCGCCAGAGGGTCCGTGACGATCGCTGGTGAGGGTGCCGCTGGTCCGCGCCGGTGCTCCAGGAGCCGCGCGACGTCCGCGAGAACGGTGCCGTTGCTGGTTGTTGGGGCTCCGCCCCAAACCCCGGCCCTCACTCTGGAGGAGGGGGGAGATGCCGCGTACGTCCGCTGATCGCCTCCGCCGCCCGGACCCCCAAGGGGCTACGCCGGAACCTCCCGGCCGGGCAAGGGACGCGCCGCACCCAGCACGGGGACGGGCCGTCGGCGCCCTTGCCCGGCCGGGAGAACCCGACGTAGGGCGCAGCCGCCCGACCGACGGAGGAGATCAGCTCAGCCCGGGGTCTGTGAAGGATCAAAAACCGGGTCGGGTGGCGTTGCAGCCACCCGACCCGATCCTGATCATTTCTTAGGTGAACAGCGAGTCGACGAGAGCGCAGCCCACCGGATCACCCGTATCCACGCCGTCACGTACTGCAAGGACGCGGATCCCCGTGCGGCGCAGCATGCCCAGTACCGCCATCCGCCCCGCTTCAGTGGTGGCCAACCGGTCGATCGTGTCGACGACCACCAGGTCGTAGGCGCCGGAGTGGACGAGCCGGACGACCGCCGCCCACTCATGCAGCCTGTCAGCGGTCTGGTAGACCGTCCCACCGGCCTGCCAGGCCCGTGCCGAGCATGCCGCAGCGAACACCGCTCGCTGATCATCCCGCTCGGTCACGCTGACGTCCTGACGAACGAAGTTCAACGCCCGCGCCAGCCCCGGCATCACGCATCCTCGCCGGATGCGCGGCAAGCCGACACGCCGTCCGACGCCTCAAGCAGACCGAACCACACCGCATCAAGGACCGCGAGGCTGTTCGTGCTCGTCACGATGCCGATCATCGCGGACAGGTCACGCAGCGCCGACGCCGCGGCGCGAGGTACGAGGTTCCCGGGCGGACCGGCAAGCGGACCGTCGTCCAGCTCAGCCGCCACCAATGCCAGCGCCTCGCGCACCGCGGCAATCAACTGATCAACGAGGTAGGCGCTCTGCCGCACCGGATCATCTGGCATAGTAAACATAGGTTCCGCTCCTGGTCTGGCAGGTTGTGGGACTCAGGCCCGGATCGGTGTTCCCGCACCGGTCGGGCCGCTTTCGTTGCTGTACCTACATCATCGCAAATTTTGTATAGGTTGTTGAAGGCCGGAAACGGCGAACGGCCGGCAACCCCAGGCGAGGTCACCGGCCGTTTAGACCAGCCGCTTACCGGCCGCCGCGCCGACTTCTGATCATGTCCGCGAGTGCGACCACGGACCGTGGATCAGAACGCAGCAGGCAGCCGAGCAGCCGCCGCCCCGTGGGACCCGCAGGACCAGCCACGAGGATCACGAACAGCGATTCCTGATAGGGAGTCCACCGGCCGCAGCCCGGCATCGTGTCCGCAGGCACCCACCCCGCCGTTTCGTGCCTCACGGGAGCACGCTGCCCAGGTCCGGCGTTGCCCGGAACTGCAAGACCACCGCCGGATCATTGGGGCTCAACCGCCAATGATCAACGAAGAGTACCGAAGGTGCGGTAGCCGTCACGTTGATCATGTCATGCAGGGTTGCCCCTGGAGTCAGGGTCACGTTATACAGGCCGGTCCGTTCGTCTGCGGACAAGGTCACAAGCCGCCGACCCTCATAGGGGTTGCGCCACCGGTCTTGACCGGACGGCGGAATACTGGGCACAGGTCACCATCCTGTTCACGCAGGGTTGTGGTCAGGCCCTGTCCGGTGGTCGCAACACCGGCAGGGCCGCTAACACCCCCAACATTAGGACGCTGCGCCCTAAAGTTCAAGTGTTGATCTTTCGGTAGAGTCTGGAACCGTGGGAGGTGACGATCCGCTACTTGGCTACAAGCAGATGGCCGAGCTTGCCGGGGTCAAGCCGGGAACACTGCGGAACTACCGCGCCGCCGGTCGGCTACCACCGCCTGATGATGACTCGGTCCCAGACCGCCCCCGCTGGCGACAGTCCACGTTCCTCGCATGGATGGCAGCCCGACCAGGTCAAGGTGCGCGCACCGACCGCCAGGACCCGGCCGAGTAGCGTGAGACGCGAAGCGGAGCTAGTGATCTAGGTCACATCTTTCGGTGTACCTCGCGAAGTCAGTGCACCGGCATCCCCACCAGCCCGAACCTGCACGAGATCGCCCAGGGCCTCGCCCCTGAGAGCCTGTTTTGGATCTTTTTGCATATGCGGAGCGTGACGGAAAGTTGGTGTGGATGTTGGTGGTGGGGTTTGGACGGGGGTGATGGCGGCAGGGGCTGGTCATGGTACGTACACACCGGTATCCATCGGATCTGACCGACGCCGAGTGGGCGCTTGT
>NZ_CDWWEW010000419.1:0-4220 GCF_977966315.1 Frankia sp. CeRuru1 | reverse complement strand
CCGGCGAGCCAGGCGCGGTCCGCGCGCTGATGGGGCGACGTCGGCGACGAGGGCGACGAGATCGGCCGGCTCGGGTCGGCGGGCGGGATCGGTGTCCAGCGCCGCGCGCACCAGCGTGCCCAGCGCGCCCGTCACGTGGTCTATGGCACCCGCGGGCACGCCCGGCGACGGCGGCTCGGACGTGATGCTGGTCCGTCCAGTCGCGGCGTAGGTGACGACCTCACCCCAGGCGAACACGTCGGCCGCGTCCGCCAGCGACACGGCCGCTGGCACGTCCGCCCCGGTCAGGGCCGGCGGGGCGCTCCCGTCACGGGATGGTGAGCGCACGGACCGCGGCCCTCGGGACAGGCCGAGGTCCACCAGCCGTGGCCCCGCTATCCCGAGAACCACATCGGACGGGGTGAAACCGCCACGCACGACCCCGGCACGGGCGCGAGCGGCCACCGCCGAGGCCAGGGCGACAGCCAGCCGATGCACCTCCGGTCCGGACAGCGGGCCCCGCGCGCCCACCTCCTCGGCGAGCGTCGGCCCGTCGACAAACTCCGCGACCAGATGCGGACGCTCCCCGTCGACTCCGAGGTCGAGAACCCGGGCGACGTGCGGGCTATCGATCGCGCGGGCGTGGTCGGCGTCCGCCCACACCCCGTCCCGGCGCTCGGTCCGCGCTGCGTCCGTAGCAGCCAAAGTGTGCACAGCGACCCACTGGCCGTGGGGCGATTGGCCGAGGAACACCGGCCGGATCTCGCTGCCGCCCAGACGGCCGAGCACGGTGTAGGGACCGATGCGGGTGGGGTCGTCCGGCCGCCGGGTGGCCGCGTGCCGCGGCAGGGTCACCTCCATGTTCGCCGCCCACCGGCGGGACGGTGCCACGATCGTCCGCGCACCGGGCACCTCCTTCCCACCGCGAAACGGTGAACCGTCACGGCCGTGGGCAATACCACCCAGTCCGAATTGTCCGCTGCCTCGGCGGTTCACCACGCCCAGGCGGCCAGGAGCGAGGCGCGCGCCAGCTCAGGCGTCTCGGCGCCCGCCCCGGGGCCACGCCGAGCGGTAAGCGTCAACTGCGCCGTCACCGTCGCGCGGCGCACGCCTGCACGCCGAGGTCGCCGTGGTGAACCGGCGCGGCGGCGCGGGTGAACGACTGGGCCCGCGCGGCAGGCGCGTGGACCAGGACAGGCGCCGCTCCCGCACGGGTCGACAGCGCCGCCGCCGAGCAGAAGGGGACATTACCCGCATTGATCGACAAGCGAGATCGGGAGGCACGAGTGGACTTCGTGGGATACGTCGCCACTGTCAGGCAGACCGTGGCGCGCTACGGCTGGGCCGTGCAGCACGTCGGCGGCGACAACGAGGAACCGCCGTTCGCCTACACCGTCGGGCTGGCCGCGAAGGATCATCCGGAGATCATCGTCTTCGGGTTGGAGCCGCGGGTCGCCCAGGAGATCGTCAACGAGCTGGGACGTCGGGCGTCCCACCGGGACACGCGGCTCGAGCCGGGACCGATCGACGACATCCTCGTCGGACTATCCGCGGTCCTGCTGGCCTGCGAACCCGGTCAGGTCCGCGGTCGGATGGCCGTCGCCGAGCAGATCCACGGAGGCGCCGTGGATGCCCTCCAGCTCGTCTGGCCCGACCCGCACGGCCGGTTTCCGTGGGAGGCGGACTACAGCCTGCCGAAGCGAGCGCAACCGATCTTGCGGACACCCGCCCCGTAGCCGCGACTTCGGTTCTTTTCCGAGCCGCGCCCACGCCGGTCCGAAGGGCAACCTCCGAATGGCGCCGGACACGACCGTGGACCCCAGGAGCGCCGGCAACCGTGATGTGCCCCGTGCCTGTCGGGACGGTCGGGTCGATCCGGTGCCGGTATTCAAAGGACGGGTAAGCGTGCTCGCACGCTGCCTGCCGGAACCGTCCCACTGTGCGGGTGTTCCGGCTGGCAAGACCCCGCAGGGGAATCGCATGTCTCATCGGGGCGCCTCGGGTGCGCCCCCGGACGAAAGCGGAGTGACGATGAACAATCCGCCCCCCGGCCATGACGTGGACCAGGGTAGGCAGCCCGGCCGTCACCGGACGGCAGGAATGGACGACACGAAACCCGGAGACCGTATACGGCTGCTGTCCCACACCGATCCGCATTCCTTGCTCGCGGTGGGGACCGAGGGCAGCGTGACCGGAATTGACGATGTCGGCACCGTCCACGTCCGGTGGGACACCGGCTCCCGGCTGGGGCTGATACCAGGTGAGGACGTATGGGAGGTCATCGACTTTAAAGGAGGGACGTGACCGATGAGCGACGACATCATGGACATGTTGGGCGCCAACGAGATGGCCCCGGTACGGCGGCGGGACATTGCCGGCGGTTTGGAGGTCCGCCGCTTCCCCGCGTATTCGGCGGGGCAGTGGCGTGCGGTCCGCGACGGCCGGCAGTTTCTGCCGTACATGTTCTGCCAGCCGCGGAAACGGAACGGGCTCGCGTTGCGAGCCCTGCTGCTGGAGATTCGACCGGACTGGACGGACATTCCCGTCACCGCCCAGGGGCGGCTACGCCTGCCGGACGACGAGCTCCGCAAACTCGTCGACCTGACGCGCCTGGCGGAGACGATCCACGCCCGGTCCGCCTACCGCCAGTGCCTGGGCTGCGGCATGGGTCCGCACTACTGCGTCTGCGGAAACGACCAACCCGGCAACGGACCGAAGCTGTCGGCCGACCAAGTCGACTGGGCACGATAGATCGAACGTAGCAAACATCCATCCCGTGTACCCACGCTTCCCTGCGGCGGCGGGCAGCGTGGCAACGCCGCAGACCCGAAACAACGCGGCGGGGCGCCCGATGTGGGCAGGAAAACCCGGCGCGCCCGCCTGGCCGCGCTCGGACCGTTCCTGTCCGTGCTGGCGGAGCCCCGTCTCGGAGAACCGATGAGTCATCAACCCAGCGGCAATCCGCGCTATAGCGCCGATTCCGTCATCCGCGCTCTGACGCATCACCAGGTAGCCGGCTCACTTCGCTCCTGGACACAGCTCGGCGGTAGTCCGGCCCGTTTCCTCGTCACCGTTAGCGATGGGCAGACCTACACATTTACACTCCCGCAAGCCTTTGCCTTTGTCGTCGGTCTCGCCTCGGCCGCGCGGGCGAGGCCCACAGTCTCATTGAACCACCGCGAATAGCCGGGTTCGAGCCCAGCTTCATCCCTGCGCCAATAGGCGCTTCTCGAGGCTCCCGTCCCCCTCTGGGACTGAGCGCCGTGGTTGTCGCGCGGCGGCGACCCGGGAGCCGTCCGCGCCGGTCCCATTTTGGCGCGGGCCGTGCCGCCGCCCATCCATGTCCGATGCCGTGAGGAAAGGAGCGCACGCCGTCATGCCCTCGCACCCACGCAAACGTACGCGCCGTCCGACCCCGGTCAACGCCCACGCCCACGCGTGCCGGATTGCCGAGGCGGTCGTCGACGCCTGGCACGCGGCGTTCGGCCACGGCCAGCCCGAAGTCCCGGTCTCCACGGTCGCGGCGCTGGCGCTCCTGTCCCCGGCCGCCGACCTGCGCGAGGAGGCGTATGAGCTGCTGACCGGTCTGGACACTGACAGCTTCGCCGCCGTCATGCGCAACCAGTGGCGGCACTTCGTCCACGCGCGGCCGGAGCTGGCCGTCGCGGCGTGGCCGCTGATCCGACCCTGGGACCAGGCGGACCCGGTCTCCGAGGACGCGGTCTATGCCGCCCGACTGGTCGCCCACGCGGCGCTGCGCGCGGGACAGCTCGAGCTCACCGGCAGCCACCGGCGGCGCGAGGTCGACATGTTCGGGCCGTTGCTATCCGGGCTGCGCTCGGACGGTGCCCGCACGGCTCGTGGGCAGGTCTACACACCGCCGCCCATCGCGGACGTCATCGCCAAGGCGGCCGAGGTCAGCCGCGCTGAACCCGGCGACACGGTCCTGGAACCGGCGGTGGGCACCGGCGGGCTGCTGCGCGCCGCCGCACAAGCCATGCGGGCGGACGGCCGGGACCCCGCTGACATCTGCTGGATGGCCGTCGACATCGACCCGCTGGCGGTCGCGTGCCTGGCCGTGAATGTCGTGCTGTGGGAGCTGGGCCGCGACGTTCTGCTCGGCGTCGGCAATGCGCTCACCGACGACTGGCAGGACGAGGCGTTCGCGCAACGCCGTGAACTCCTCGCGCTCGCCGCGCAGTTCCGCCGCGACCGCGTCCTCCTCCAGGTGATCAAACGCC
>NZ_CDWWEW010000418.1:0-4233 GCF_977966315.1 Frankia sp. CeRuru1 | reverse complement strand
GGCGTTGACTGCTGTCCTCGGCGGCGAAGCCGGTGCTCGGCCTGTCCGCTGACACCCACCGCGACCCACCCGGCGGTGGGTGAGTCCCCGACGACGGGCGGACAACGACCCGCACCACACCACTGTGTACGTTGCCGGCAACATCGAGTGAATCTCTGGTGGTGCTCTCAGCTCGAGGACCAGAGACTGGCCACGGGGACAGCGATGACGCGCTCCGCGAGCTGGAAGATCCGTGGGCCTGTGTGTACGAGGAGCCCGAGTGTGAACCGCGCACCGATCTCCGCCTGAAGCCATTCAAGGTGTCGTGCGTCGGCACGCGAAGGGGCTGCGGACGCTTTGACTTCAACGGCGACGATCTGGCTGTCTCGGGCTTCGAGGAGCAGGTCGATCTCACGGCGGCCGTTGGCGTCGCGCAGGTGGTACATGTCGGCGCCGACTACGCTCAGCGCGCACTCGGCGCGGAACTGTGCGGCGACGAGGGTGTCGATGATGCGTCCGAGTAGGTCGCCGTCGCGGAGCGCGCGGCGGTGGTCGATACGGAGCAACGGGGCAAGGAGGCCGGGGTCGGTGAGGTACCGCTTGGGCAGCCGGACCGTGCGACTCGTGCGGTTGCGCGCCCAGGCGGGGACCCGCTGGGTGATCATGAGGGTGTCGAGGAGGTCGTCGTAGGCTACGGCGGCGTCACGTCCGATGCCCGCCGAGTCGTAGAGCAGCTTGTGGGTCGGCGAGCCGGCGGTGTTGGCGGCGATCGCCTGGAGATATCTGCGAAGTCGCAGGGGGTCTCGTACGACGCCGAGGGCCGGGGCTTCCCGGGTCGCGAGGTGGTCGACGTAGCCGGTCAGCCAGCGGTCGCGCGCTCGGTCGGCCTCGGTTCGCAGCGCCTCCGGCCAGCCGCTGCTGAGTGCCTCGGTCAGGTAGGTGTGCAGGTCCCAGCCGGTAGGCGGATCCGCGAACGCGTCCGCGTCGGCGTCGAGGATCCGGTCGATGAGCGAGGGTGCGGTCGGGTCGCCGTGGCGTTCCCGACCGACGAGGGGATACATCGTCAGCCGGACGATTCGGCCGGTAGCAGGCCAGCCCGAGGCGGTGAGGTCGGCCTGCGACGATCCGGTGAGCACGAACCTCCCGGGGCGCGGATCGTCATCGACGGCCCGCTTCACCGCGCCGAGCACCTCGGGCACGGCCTGCCACTCGTCGATCAGGACAGGCTCCCCGAGCCCGCGCAGCGCCGCGTCGGCGTCGGCCCTGACGACCGCGGCCTGCGCCGGGACGTCCAGCCGCAGGATCGACTGGCAGACACGCCGGGTCGTGGTTGTCTTGCCGCACGCCCGGGGGCCGACGACGAGGACGGCTGGGTGGGAGGCGAGGACATCTTGCAGCTCCACGTCGAGCAGGCGAGGAACGTAGGCGCGCACCAACATCCGATCATGAAAATAACACATTCTTGACCATGGTAATTACACGTAGAACACCGGTAATCTAACACGCACTCGAACCGCGCTTCGACATCCCGCTGGTCGCCAGCATCCCCGCGGTCCGTTCCCCGCACGGCCCGCGGCGACGCCACCCGGGCAAGCCGCGTGCGGGCACGGCCTACGACCAGCCGGACCTGCGCCGTTTCCTGCGCCGACGCCGTATCGCGGTTCGTATCGCCCGCCGCGGCGTGGAGAGCACCGAACGCCTCGGCCGGCACCGGTGGAAGGTGGAGACACCCCACGTAAGACACGCTCTTACTGTGGCTCACGGGGCCCACCACGTCATCCGTCGGGCGGTCGGCTTCGACCTTCCCGGCGGGGCGTCTCGGACGTCGTCGTGGCTGCTGGGAGGTCATCCCGCTCGGTATCCCAGATGGCGGACAGCGTTGGTCGGCCGAAGCAGGGACGGAACCAGATGGTTATCTCGCTGTCCGCAGTCTCAGCGATCGTCCCGCGTGCTCCCGTGACCATGGGATTGCCGCATGCGGTCAGCAGCCCGGCGACGCTGAGGTGTATGGCGTCCCATTCGTGGGCGACGGCGCGCCAGTCGGGGCTGAGCGCCCAAGGCGTATGAATGCCCCAGGTCAGCCATTCGCCGGGCACGTTGGCGACGGTCGGATGGCGCTCGCATAGGCGCAACCAGTCGCTGGGGCCATGTAGCTCGTAAACGCGCGCGTGGGCGGTAACCGGCACACTCCAGCAACCGATCTGCGGTCCGTGCCGCGACGTGACGCCGACGTCGCAGAGCTGGGTGGCGGGGAGCCTGGGGCCCAGCCTGGTCGAGGTGCGGATGCCGGCGGGCAGGCGGAACCGGGGGGCCTCCCGGGGAGTGGCCCGGGCGGCGAGTTCGTCGAGATCGGGTGGGGTCGCGGGAGAGCCCAGCAGGATCTGGTCCTGGCGGCGTAGCGGCTCCCACCACCACCACGCCGCCGGCGCAGCCGACAGCCGCACGGCGACATCGGCGAGGACCGGAGCGTCGGCAAGCAGGAACTGCCGCACGGACTGCTGTAGGGGATACCACGCCCAGCCGGAGACGGCGCGCAGGGTGACGGCAGTGAGGCGTTCCACGTCCTGCAGCGCGTCAACGTAAGGTTCCAACACGGTCCGTGGCTGAGGGCTGTGCTCGCGCCGGCGGCTGGCCCACCCGGCGGCGTGGGGCGGGCCGATCATGTTCGTCCTCAGTGTTGCAAGGAATACAGGCGGTTCGGGACTTCCGGCGTACGCATCTCGGACGGCGCCCAGCCGCAGGCCGGCGAGCTCCGCGAGCACACCGAGCGCCCGTGGCGCGCCCAGCAGTTGCTGGGCGCGCCACGGGAGGCTGCGGCGCAGGGGCTCACTCATCATGCGGGGACAACCGAAGGGTGATAACCAAGATCGTACATGTGATAGACGGCCAGATATGAGGACTCGCCCGACTCGACGCTAGGCCGGTGGTACGGGACAATCCTCGATGAACTTGGTGTTGTCGACGTAACCCACTTTGGTCACTCCCCTGATCGTCACGGCGATCTCAGACTCGCCCTTATACCAGCCGTAGTCCCGGCACGGCCGGTGACAGGGCGCCTCGTAACTATACCTGTTCGGCCGCGAGTCGACACATGGTTCCCCAATCGGATCGAATTCGAAGTACGGAGGAAGCACCGAGTAGGAAAGCTGCGTCTTGATCGAGATGTTCTCGGCCACGTACGGTGCGCCGTTTCCGCTGTTGAAATAGCAGGCGGCGGTGGCGTGGACGCTCGCATCACCGAAGCCACCCGAATAGTGCGGGTCCTGTTCCTGCAGGTCGCAGAAGGCTCCGGCCTCGTCGAAGATAAGCTGCGCATCTGGCCCCCGCGGGGCAACCGTGGCGCTGGCCGCGGCGGGGGGCGGCTGCGCCAGCTCACGTGCGCCTGCCGTGCCGACCGTGGCCAAGGCCACGGTCGCGGCGACCCCGGCGACCACGAGACCTCGCAGTATGCGTCTGACCACTGTCCTCTCCTTATCCGAGATGGGAGCTGTCGTCCGACAGATCGACTTCGTGGGGATGCGGCCGAGCCTAGGCCGGGTGCGGCCGCGGGTGACCCTGTCAGGTGACAGGGTGGCGACGGGGTCGGCCGGTGCGCCTGCTGCCGCCGCAGGTCACCGGGCTGTTCTGTGAAGGGTGTGATCATCGAAGTTGCGGGACGGCGTGCCGACGGCTCGTCACTGCTCAAGGTGGGGTCGGGCGAGGTGGCCACGTTCGGTCGCGGCGCGCCCGGCCATCGGGTGGACGTGGTCGTGCCCGACCGGGGGGTGTCCCGGGTGCAGGGGAGGCGCGTCCGGTTGAGGACTACTGGCTGTTGACGAACCTCAGTGCGAACCCGACATACGTCGTCGAGAATCCGGAGGGTCCCGGCGAGTTCGTGAAGGTTCCGCCCCGGCGGGTGGGGGCACCCGTTCCGTTCTAGTTCGCCCGGGTCCTGCTTCCGTTGACTGACGGAGTGGGTGGCTTCAAGATGTATGCGCCGCAATACAAGTACGTCGACCGGCGCATGGTTCGGTCCGATGACACGGAGTTGACCCGCCAGGTCTTTCCGCTTGACGAGACGGCGAAGTACTTCCTGATTCTCGTGGCGTTGCGCGAACCGCGCCTGCGCGACCGTTCACCGGTCGCGGTACTCACCATCGACCAGGTCATCGAACGGCTGAGCCCGCTGCCGTCGTGCGCGGGCCTCACCCGATCCGCCGTCAACTTTCACATCGACTATCTGGCCGGGCAGAAACTCCGGCTCTCCCCGCCCGA
>NZ_CDWWEW010000417.1:0-4239 GCF_977966315.1 Frankia sp. CeRuru1 | reverse complement strand
CCCGGTGGGCCTACGCGTGGGAGCCCGCCGACGGGATCCTCTGGCTTGGCCGCGACGGTGGGGCGTGGGGCCTGGCCGAGGTGATCCCGGTGGCGGGCACCGGGGCCGGGCCGGTGCTCGGCGGGCAGGCGCGCAGCCCCATGCCGGGCACGGTGACCGCGGTGTTGGTCGAACCGGGGATGACCGTGGCGGATGGGCAGTCGCTGGTTGTCGTCGAGGCCATGAAGATGGAGCACACCGTCTCGGCGGCGGGCGCCGGGATCGTCAAGGAAGTACTCGTCCGGCCCGGCGACCTCGTCGCCTTGGACCAGCTGCTGGTGGTGATGTCCGTGGCGGGCCCGGCCGGCCCCGGATCCGCATCAGCCGCCCCGGCGGCCCGGCGAAATGTGGAGGGTTGAGCACGATTTGACGCCGACGGCCGCCCTGGGCCGCGGTCGTCGGCGTCAACGCGGGCCGGGAACGTCAATCCTTCTCTCAGCGCCCGGCCAGCCGCCGCAGGAGCGTCTTCCGGGCGTCGGCCTCGGCCAGGTTGGACAGGTCGACGTGGGCCGAGGAGGCCTGATCGAATGCGGCCGGCACGGCACAGGCCTCGACCAGGACGGTGACGAGTCTGCACGCGGGCCCGGTCGGGTCATCCGCGTCCAGGGCCGCCCGCCACTCCCACCACTCCCACCACTCCCGCTGCTCATGGACCGAGGAGAGATAGGCGGGGGAGAGCAGAACGAGTGTCCGGTGGGCGTGCCGGGCGCCATCACGCATCGTGATCCTTGGCGGCCCGTCCGTTCCGTCACCCGCCTGGAACAGTAGGTGGTAACCGGCCTCCTCCAGCTGCCAGGCGATCCAGTCGGCCCAGGCCTCGTCGGGCTGGGCGTACGAGATGAAGAAGTCGTACCGCCCGGACGGCCCCGGCCATTGTGGCGTGGATTGCCCGGGCCGTTGTGGCGTGGACGGCCGCACGACCGCGGGCTTCTGGTCTGCCGCCTCAGGGGGGACGGCCGCGGTTGCCGCGGTCTCCGCCGGGCGCCGCTCGTCCGGGTTGTGCCAGTCCCCGCGCGGCCGGTCCGGATGCCGGCTGCCCGGGTGATGCCGGCCGTCGGGGTGATGCCGGCCGAGGAACACCGCGGCGCTGTTCGCCGCGAGCCGCAGGAACCATCCCTGGTCCTCCGGCCGGGTGGATGCCCGTCCGAGGCAGGTCAGGGCGACGGCCAGCAGGGACAGCGGGATCTGGTCGCGCCACAGGTCGACCAGACCGGCCTGGCGTGCCCAGTCCTCCGCCGCCGATCGGACCCGGTCGATGAGCAGGAACAGCCACCGCGGCACGAGGTCTCCGTCCTGCTCCGGGTCGAGCAGCAGATCGATGACGGCGGTGCGTTGCGCCGCGGACAGCTCCGACAGTGTCCGGGCGAGGATGTGCAGGACCAGATGGACGGGATCCCGGGTGAGCACGGCGTCGGCCGCGTACCGCGACAGGTCGATCAGCTGGTACGTCCTGTCGACGTTGCGCAGTGAGGACGGGATCAGGATGTTCTCGATGTGCAGGTCGCCGTGGGCCTTCCCGACGAAGGCCGGGATGCGAATACCGTCCGTGCGCGATGGGTCCAGGACCAGCGCGAACGGGTTCGGCAGCGGGTGGTCCTCGCCTTCGGCGTCGATGGTGGGGCCGGGGTACGCCGCGGCGATGCGCCGCAGGCGGCTGCCCGGGGCGAGCCGCTCGGCGAGCTGACGCGCAAGGATGGTCGGCACGTCCAGTGACGGCAGAAGGGCAGGCCCCACCCACTCATCGAAGATCGACCCGACTAGCCCCCCGCAGACGTCGGCGAGGACCGCGGCGTCGGCCAGGGCCCGTCCGAACATCAGGCGTGGTTCAGCCGGTCCGGCCGGTCCTGACAGACCGGCCGGACCGCTGCCGGAGTCTCCCTGGCGCCCGGCCCGCCGCGGGTGGACGACAGCCTCCAGCAGGGCGCGCAGCGTGACCAGCTCCCGAAGGCTGCCACCCGCGACCTGTTGGAAGACGAACCATCGTCCATCGCCGACCGCGACCGGCTGATGGACGGGTGTGGCGAGGTGGCGCTCGGCGAACCTGGGGGCGTCGGCGATCGCCCGCCAGTGGCGCGCGAATTCGCCGGGTTGGGGCCCCGCGTCGCTGGCCGGGGCGACGTCCAGCTTCATCACGAACTGGCGCGCACCATGGCGCGGATGCTCTTCGAGGACCACCCCGACCATCGCCGACGACCGGCCGCCGGTAAGCCAACGGACCAGGCGGTAGGTGGTCTCGGTCTGGGAGCACCATTGCCGCAGCGCGGTCACGGCGGGATCGTCGAGGGCGTTCACCAGTGGCTCGTCCAACCAGAGCGGCTCGTTCAACCAGTCAGAAGACAACCATGACTCCTGGGAACGCAGGGCGCGGGCGACGGACGCGTTCCGGTCGGGTGAGCCGCCGCCGGGACGCCGCCGGTCGGGGCGCGCTGCGCCGGACCGCCGGTCGGGTTCCGGATTACCGGCGTTCGGTGTCGGTGGGCTGATGACTGGCTAAGGATACCGTTCGACGATATGGCCCAAACTGCCGCCTCCGGGTGTTCCCGGGCGATCCTCACGGCACGGCACGGTTGTCATCCCGCGGTCTGGGATCGCCCCGGGGCGGTCGTCGTCCGCGTGGCCCATATCCCTACCCGCGCTCGCTGCCGCGTCCGGTGAAAGCCGCGTACGACGTTGTACGGATTTGCGGTCAGGGTCTTTCCGGTTAGTCCGGCACGCGGTTATCTGGGAGCTGCTGAAGGGTCGCGGGCGTCGCCCGCCTATGGTCTGCACCCCCGCCGCCGCGGGTGGTGGCTGGTTGATGACCGCGGCCCCTCGGCTCACCGCCGGAGCGGACCTGCCATCGGGGGGAGGCCCGCTCCAGCGGCCGTCGATCCGTACGGCCTTGTACGGCGATCCGGAAGTTCCTTTTCCTGGTACTTTCCCGGCCGGCCTCCGCCGTGCCGCCCGCCGTTCCGTTCGTCGTCGGCGGGCTTTCCGTCCCCGGTTCGGGTTTCGGGACCGTGGCGCTTCTCGCGGTCACCGGTGTTCTGCTGTCGATATACGGCGGTTCCCTCGACGGTCTCGCCGGCCTCGACACCGGGGGCTGGCTGGTGGGGCTCGGCCCGCGGGCGGCGGCCCTGCGACGCGGTGCACCGGCGGGAAACGCCCCCCGGCGACGGGTCACGAGGACGGGTCACGATGGGTCACGCTCCGACTGGTCGAGGAGATCGTGAAGGTGCACCGTGATGTCGTGGGTGGGCCCCAACCGGCGCAGGCTGCGCCGGTAGGCGTCCTGGACCCGCGGGGTCATCTGGTCCGGCCGGCCGAGGTTGGTCTGGGCCTCCGCGAGCAGACCCACCGCGGCGAGGGCACGGGGATGATCCGGTCCGAGCACTCGCAGGCAGGCCTCGGTGAGCTCGGTCGCCGCCTTCTCCGCGCGCTCGGTGTCCCCGCGGTCGCGGTACAGCCGGGCCAGATGGTAGCAGGTCACCAGCGTGGCGGGATGCTCCGGGCCGAGCACCTCGGCCCGATCGTCCCGCACCGAGCACAGCAGCTCCTCGGCCGCCGTCCACGCCCCTTGCTCGACCAGTAGGTCCCCGACGTTGTTCCGGCTCGTCAAGGTGTCCCGGTGCCGCGGCCCGAGGACCCGTTCACGGGTGGTGAGCGTGTGGGTGAGCCACCGCAGCGCCTCGCCGTGCCGACCCGATTCGCGCAGCGTCCGGCCGAGGTAGTGCTGGGTGGTCAGCGTGTCGGGATGCTCGGGGCCGAGGATGCGCAACCGGTCGTCGAGCACCATGCGAAGGCCGCTCTCGGCGTCCTCGAGCCGGCCCTGGGCGGCGCGGACCCGGTGCAGGTCGTGCGCGACGGACAGGACATCAGCATGATCGGGTCCGAACAGGTGGGCGCCGGTCTCCCAGACGGAGCTGTACGCCGCGTCCGCCTCGGCGAGCCGGCCGGTCGCGCGCAGGTAGCGGGCGGCGAGGGTCGCCGGGGTGAGCAGCTGCGGAGGCAGGTGTGCCTCGGTAAGGTCGTCGAGGCCCCACCGCCGCCGGGCGCGGAGCAGCTCCAGCCCGGCCGTGGCATGACCGGCGAGCATCGCCCACCGGTCCCACGTCGCCGGATCCCGCGGATCGAGCGCGCGGGTCGCCCGCGTGAGCAGGGCGGTGAGCGCGTCGAGGTAGTCGGCGATGCGGCCGGAGGTGTGCGCGGCCCGGCCGAAGC
>NZ_CDWWEW010000416.1:0-4244 GCF_977966315.1 Frankia sp. CeRuru1 | reverse complement strand
GAGAAGCACCCGGGCCGGATCGGGATGCGTCACTCCGGACATGTGCACTGCGGGTATGCCGTGGGCTCAGGCATACGCGAGAGCGCCGGAATCCTTATTGTTACTCAGGACCAGAGCCAGATGGAACGCCACGTCCAACCCGAGGGATGCCTGGTGTAGTGCATGCAGATTCGTTCCGGTGTGCGAGGCGAACACCGCCACGCCAAAATCAGCCACGCGCAGCACCCAATTCACCGCAGGATCAGTTCGCCGACGGTTTCGCAGCGGCCTTCATCGCCTTCTTGAAGTCCCGGACCTTGATCCTCGACTCGGGGCTGGTGACGTCCGCGATCGAGCGGTAGCTGCCGTCCTCGCCAAAGGGCGCACAGGCCTCCTTCCAGCCCGGCGGGGTCACACCGAGCTGCTTACCGAGCAGCGCCACGAAGATCTTCGCCTTCTGCTGGCCGAAGCCGGGCAACGCAGCGACCCGCTTGAGCAGCTCGCGGCCGTCGACCGCACTGGTCCAGATGGCCGCCGCATCCCCGTCGTAGGAGTCCAGGATCAGCCGGCACAGGGCCTGCACCCGCTTGGCCATCGACCCGGGAAACCGATGCAGCGCCGGCTGCCAGGAGAACACCGCCCCCAACTCGTCCGGCTCGAACTCGGCCAGCTCGGTCACGTCGAGCGGCCGACCCAGCCGCTGCGCGAGCTCGTACGGCGCGGCGAACGCCCGCTCAAGCGGGATCTGCTGGTCCCCACCGATCTCGGAAAGATGGAGTCGGCGCGAGAGTTCCAGCGGCGCGGCGAACGCACGTTCGAGTGGAATTTGTTGATCTAGGACCATGCCCACCAGGAGCGCCAGGGGGTCCGCGTCGAGGAAGGCGTCCGCCTCTGGGTCGCCGGACAGGTAAAGGCCCATGCCAGCCAGGGTACCGACGACGTGAGCCCCGCCGGACTGGTGCGTCCGGCGGGGCAGGTGGGCGCATCAGGCGCGCCAGGCCACTTCCACCCGTCTAGGGTCGAAACGGTTTTTGGGACTGTCTTCGGCTGGCGACCGGAGCACAACGGCCTCGATGACGGTGCCGATGATTTCCCGCCGCTGCTCCACTTCGAGCGACGGCCAGGCGGTGGCCACGTTGGTCAGGCTGGGCCCGGCGTGGGCTCGCAGCCACTCTGTCTGCTCTCCCTTCAGAGTTAGGATGATCTGTTCCTGGTCGCGGACGCGGGGGAAGACGTAGGCGCCTGCCAGCTCGTCGCGGTCGTAGGCACCCATCAGTTCGGCGATCTTAGCTTCGGCTTTGGCCAGCTCCGCCGCTTTTGGCCAAGGTCCGGCCTCTGCCTCGACGTCCCGGTCTGCCAGGTACGCGAGCACCAGGTCCGTGACCAGCTCATCCGGATGGTGGCCGGTGACGCTGACCTTGCCGCAGCCGCCCGCCGTGACGGCCTTGCAGGCGTAGTGGTGCTTGTTCCACCGCCGGTCGAAGCCGCCCATCAGGTGGCGGCCGCAGTACCCGCAGCAGATAATCCCGGACAGCAGGTACTTCCGGCCGCCGGTGTGGACGTGTTTGCTCGTGCGGCTGGGATCGCGGAGCTTGGCTACCAGCCGCTTCCAGGTGTCCACGTCCAGGATGGGATCTTGCTGGCCCATGACGGGCTTGCCCTCCGCGTCGCGGGCGTAGCGCTCCTCCATCGGAATGGACGGCGGGCCGTAGACCCGCCAGCCGACCATCCGCGGTGACAGGTAGATGTTGCGCAGGACCGCCTTCTGCCAGACCTTGCCAGTGGCGCTCCGGATACCCAGGTGGTTCCAGCGGCGGCAGATGGTGTGCAGGCCGACATCTTCGAGAAGGTCATCAGCTCCCGCGACCAACAGCGCGGCCTCGAACTCATCCTTGGTCCGCTTGTCCGGCAACCAGCCGAAGGCCCGGTTGCCGCCGGCGGGTACCCCAGCTTCGGCCATGGCTTCGTGCTTGCGCCGGACCCGCTTGGAGGTGTCCAGCGACTGCCGCGCCTTGATCGTGACGACGATCCGGGCCACGTCCCGGCCGTTGTCGGTGAGCAGGTCGAGGCTGCCGGAGATGTCGATGATCGGGCGGCCGTACTGCATCACCACCTCGATGGCGTCTTCCAGGTTGCGCTGGTCACGGGTGAGGCGGTCGACGTCGGCCACCACGATGCCGTCCAGACGTTCCCCGGTGTAGATTTGGCCGCGTCTCAGGTCGGAGAGCGCCGCCTCATACACCGGCCGAACCACCCGGTAGATGTAGGAGCCGTCCGGTTGGCGGATGCGCTTCTTCTTCCAGGCAGAGCGGTTCTGCTCGTTGTAGACCGCTTCGAGCATCACCCCGCCACGGCTTTCGACGTAGGTGCGACAGTCCGCCAACTGGGTTTCACGGTTGTTAATGTCAAGGCCTGACAGTATTCGTCGTTTCACCTCGCTGATGTTTTCTAGGTCCTGAGGCCGCAGCTCGAAAGAGAGACGGACCAGGGCCGCGAAGTTCATACCCGCCAGATCACCGATGTGTGCACGTCGCACAAGGTGCTTGGATTCGTCCACAAGATCATTTATTAATCATTGAGGGAATTCCGACAAGCTGTTTCGCGGCCCGAACCCACCGCCAAGGTGTTGGCCCCCACACGCGAAGTCCGCCGGATTACGGTGGAAATCTTGCGCCACCTATCCAGCGTCAAGGCTGGCGCCCGCTGGAGTAAACCTTCAGCCGGTTCGCGCGGCGTGACGATCATGGGGCTTGTTGTGGCTGTCGGTGACGGTCTGCCGGGGTTGACGGGTGGCCAGGCGGATTGGGTGAGTGATGGCCCTGTCGCTGCATGGCGTGGGGTTGCGACCCGTTAGATCCGTGGTGTGCCCACACCGGACGGCCCTTCCCACGACAGGCCAGCGCCCGCGGCGTCGGCGGCCGTGCCGTGGCTGGTCTGGGTGCTGGTCGCCCGGCTGGCGGAGGAGAACACGGCGTTGCGGGCCGAGAACGAGCGGCGGATCGCGGACACCGAGCGGCTGGTCGTGGTGAACGAGAAGCTCGCCGCGGTCAACGAGGACCTCGCGGCCCGGCTCGACCGGCTGGAGCACCTGATGTCGCGGAACAGCGGCAACTCCTCGTTCCCGTCGTCGAAGGACGACCAGCCCGGGAGGCCTGCGCCGGCCCCGAGGAAGACCCGTACCGGCGGTGGGCAGCAGCGTCGGCGTGGGGGGCAGCCCGGCGCGCACCTGGCCCGGGTCGAGGACCCCGACGAGCAGGTCGACCGGTTCCCGGAGGGCCGGTGTGGGTGCGGGAACGACCTGGCCACGGCCCTGGGACGGGGCACGGCCCGGGACCTCGGCGTCGTGGACTCCTACCAGCAGGTCGAGATCCCGCTGGTCACGGCCCGGGTGACCCAGCACCGACCGGCACGCGCTGGCATGCGCCCGCGGGAAGGTCCACCAGGCCACCCGCCCGGACGGCGCGCACCGCGGGCCGATCGGCTACGGGCCGAACCCGCGGGCCTGGTGCGTCTATCTGATGGTCGTGCACCACCTGCCGGTCGGACGGTGCGTGGACCTGCTGACCTCGCTGACCGGCGCGGCGCCGTCGACCGGGTTCGTGCACGGCCTGCTGAACACGGTCGCGGCCGCGCTCACGGCGGCGCACCAGCGGATCCGGGCGCTGATCACCCTGTGCGCGGTCGTCGTGATGGACGAGACCCCGATCAGGGTCGGCCCGCGGCTGCCACGGCCCGGCCGCAAGGACGCCAAGCGCCACCTGCTGGTCGCCTGCACCGAGCTGTACACCCACTTCCTGCTCGGCGACCGCGACCTGGCGACGTTCCAGACCTCGGTGCTCGGCGAACTCGCCGCCGCCGGCGCGACCGTCGTCCACGACCGCTACCACCTCTACGACCACGACTTCTTCAACCCCGCCGTCGGCGACCCGCTCACCGACGGGACCGGCGACGACGGCGCGCACGACCCCGACGACGTGGAGTTCCTCGGCCTGGTCCACCAGTTCTGCGCCCAGCACCTGATCAGGGACCTGACCGCCGCCGCCGAGACCTACCCCGACCAGTACTGGCCTGGGCAGATCGCCGACGCGCTGCGCGGCCTGATCCACCACACGAACCTCACCCGCCACGCCGCCGACCTCGCCGCCGACCTCGCCGCGCGCCACGACCCGGCGCACTGCCGCTACTGCACACCCCCGGCACGACCGGCGCCGGCCAGCGTCGAGGACCTGCTTGCCCTGTTCCGCGACGGCGTGAAGGTCGGGATG
>NZ_CDWWEW010000415.1:0-4273 GCF_977966315.1 Frankia sp. CeRuru1 | reverse complement strand
TCGGCGCGCAGCAGAGCATGGTCGTCAGGGGTCAGATGGCGGGCTTCGCGCTGCCAGAGCACGCCGATGTGGCGTTCATCGAGGCAGCGGGCGGCGAGCCGGGCCGACGCCGTGGCGCGGTCGGTGCGGCCGGCACGGTCCGCGAGGTCGAGATCATCGAGCAGGCGCCGCAGCGGGGCCAGGCCTGCGGAGATGACCTCGCGGAGCAGGTCCTGTTTACCGGAGAAGTGCCGGTACAGCGCGGACGGACCGACCCCCACGGCCTCGGCGAGATCGGTCATGCCGATCTGGTCGTAGCCGCGGCGGGCGAACAGGTCCGAGGCGGCGCCGAGGATCAGCGCTCGCCGGTTACGCGGGCGGGTGCCGCGCGGCGGCGCAAGCGTGCGGTCCGGCAGGACAACCCCCTCGGTACGACCCCCTCGGTCTCCGAGGTGCGGATCAGCCTACCTTCTCGTAGAGGGCGACCACGGCGGCGCCGCCGAGGCCGATGTTATGCTGCAGCGCCACGGTCACGTCCTCGACCTGGCGCTTGTCGGCCTCACCGCGCAACTGCCACACCAGCTCCGCACACTGCGCCAACCCGGTCGCGCCCAGCGGGTGCCCCTTGGACAGCAGCCCACCCGACGGATTGGTCACCACCCGGCCGCCGTAGGTGTTGTCGCCGTCGACGATGAACTTCTCCGCCGTGCCCTCCGGGGTCAGCCCCAGCGCCTCGTAGGACATCAGCTCGTTGCTGGTGAAGCAGTCGTGCAGCTCCACCACGCGCACGTCGAGCGGGTCCACCCCGGCCACCTCGTACACCTGCCGCGCGGCGGCCGCGGTCATGTCGTAACCGACCAGGCGCATCAGGTCCCCGTCGAACGAGGACGGGGTATCCGTGGTCATCGCCTGCGCGATGATCGCCACATCGGCGCGCAGCCCGTGGGCGCGCGCGAAATCCTCGGAAACGACCACCGCGGCGGCCGCGCCACAGGTGGGCGGGCAGCACTGCAACCGGGTCAGCCAACCGAGGATCCGCGGCGAGGCAAGAACCTCCGCCACGGTCACCGGATCAGTGAACACCGCATACGGGTTGTTGGCCGCGTGCCGGCGCGACTTCACCGAGATCCGCGCGAATACCGCCGGGTCCATCCCGTACTTCTCACAGTAGGCCGCGCCCGCACCGGCGAAGTACCGCGGTGCGAACGGCACCCCCTCGACCTCGCCCTGCACCTTGGTGACCACTTCGTCGAACCGCCCGAAGGCGTTGGGCCGGTCGTCCCACTGCATCGTCAGTGCGCCGCGCCGCATCTGCTCGAACCCGAACGCCAGCACGCAGTCCGCCGCCCCGGAAGCCACCGCCTGCCGCGCCAGGAACAGCGCCGACGACCCACTCGAGCAGTTGTTGTTCACGTTCACCGCCGGCGCCCCGGTCATCCCCACCCGGTACAGCGCCTTCTGCCCGCTCGTCGAGTCGCCGTACACATAGCCGGCGTACGCCTGCTGGACCGCAGCCAGGTCGATCCCAGCATCGGCCAACGCCGCCCTGACCGCCCCCTCGGCCAGCACGTCGTAGCTGTCGCTCCTGCTCGGCGTCGCGAACGGCACCATGCCGACGCCCGCCACCATCACCCGACTGCTCATCATCACTCCCTGGGCTAGCTGTTGTTCACTTAACACCGTGAGCACCACAGTAGCGCACGTCAAGGGGAGAGGTGTGGCGTAAGCGTGCTTGCGAGGATTCACAAGGTGGAGCGACGCGGGTGTGTCACAGCCTGCGGTCGGGCGAAGTCCACACCGGTCAGTGGTTGAGCGCCCACAGGCCGACCAGGTTCGCGAAGGTGAAGACCACCGCGATGACGACGGCGAGGATGAGCCGCCTGCGGCGCTCGCGGCGGCGCCAGGTGGCCCGCGCCCGCCGGTAGGCGTCGGGCGACACGGGCACGCCGTCGGCGAGAGCGTCCAGGGCGTCGCGCAGCCGTCGTTCGGTGTCGTTGAGCGGCCCGGTGTGATACGTCATGTCTGGGACTCCATCGCGCGGGACAGCGCCGCCATTCCCCGGGCCGCATGGGCTTTCACTGCGCCGCAGGAAATCCCCATGACCGCGGCTATCTCGGCTTCCTTCAGGCCGAGCCAGTGCCGCAGTACCAGGGCCTCCCGCTGGCGCGGCGAAAGCCGCTGTAACGCGACGACTACAGCTCGCTGTTCGTGTCGCAGCAGCGCTTGCGTCTCCGCCGATTCTACCTGGCCTGATGGCCATTCCAGATGTTTTCGGACGACCTGGAGATGGCGTAGTCGCATTCGGGTGAGATTGCAGACTATGCTACGTAGATACGGCAGGGTGGCGGTCGAGTCCCGCAGTTTTCGCCAGCGCCGGTAAAGCTCGTAGAACGCCTGCGCGGCGATATCCTCCGGGTCGTCCGCGCCGAGGAGGGCGGCCAGTCGTACCAATGAGACGTAGTGGGTATTGAAGAGTCGCGTGAGGGCGGTCTCCCGATCAAGATCGCGAAGATTCACCTGGATCTCCCCGGCCGGCAGCAGGGTGGCGGCGTCGCCGGCAGTGACGGCTGCTGGATCTTTGAGGATGCCCTGCACCGCCGCTCACCGCCGTCCCGGCGCGTCCGGCCGGGGGAGTCGGTCCACCTGGGATATCCGGCTGCTTCGGGCCACGCCGACGCGGTGAAGGACCGGGGTGAGCGCGGTGGCGACCGCCAGATTCAGCCCGAGCGCGAGGAGCGCCGTGTACAGCGGCACGGACGCCCCGAACAGGTGCAGGTTCACCACCGCGGAGAATGCGCCGGAGGTTACCAGGCAGGTTCCCGCCGCCATTCCTACCGCCCATCCGGCGAGCAGCGCACCGCGATGCAGCCAGGTGGAGAACAGGCCGATCCCGACCGCCGGGAAGGTCTGGAGTATCCAGACCCCGCCCAGCAGCTGCAGATCGATGGCATCCTGGTCGTGCAGACCGAGCACGAAGGCGAATGCCCCGATCTTTGTCACCAGCGAGACACCGCGGGCCACCCGGACCTGATGCTTGGGGGTGGCCGTGGGGTGAAAATACTCGACGTATACGTTGCGGACGAAGAGCATAGCGACCGCCACCGACATCACCGCCGCGGGGACGAGCGCCGCGACAACGAGCGCGCCGAAGACGACGCCGGTGGCAACCGGCGGGGCCAGCTGCTGGACGAGCAGAGGGACAGCTGCCTCGGCCTGCCCGCGGGGTGCGCGTACCCCCGCGGCCAAGGCGGCAACGCCGAGCAGCCCGAAGAGTCCGAGCAGGCCCGTCCAGGCCGGCAGGGTGACCGCCGAGCGGCGCAGGACGTCGGGGTTCTTCGCCGCGAAGGCGGCGGTGAGCACGTGTGGGTACACCAGCAGGGCCATCGCCGAGCCGAGCACGAGGCTCGCGAACGCGGCGAACGTCGACGGCTCCAGCGTGAGTGACGGATCCGGCAAGCCGTCCGCGGCCATGTTCCGCCGTGCCGCAGCAAAGATCTCGCCGGGTCCGCCGAGTCTGGCTAGGACGAGTCCGACCACGGCGAAGACCGCCAGGAAGATCAGAATTCCTTTGGCGACCGAGACGAGTGCCGGAGCGCGGATGCCGCTGTGATAGGTCGCGACGGCGAGCACCCCGAACACCGAGGCCAGCACCAGGTCGCCGGGCAGCCCAGGCGGGATGAGGCCGCCGGCAACGAGCACCGCGCGGACGCCGACCAACTGCAGCGCGATGTACGGCGTGGTGGCCACGATTCCGGTCAGCGCCACGGCGAGCGCGAGCAGCGGTGACTGGTGGCGTTCCCGCACGTAGTCGCCCACCGTGACGTAGCCGTGGCGCCGAGCCGTCTCCGCCAGACGTGGGAGGAGCACGAAGGCTAGCGGATAGACGATGATCGTATAGGGCAGCGCGAAGAAGCCGAGAGCGCCCACCCCGTAGACGAGGCCGGGCACCGCGGCGAAGGTATATGCGGTGTAGATCGCACCGCCGAGCAGGAACCAGGTCAGAACGCCACCGAACGGGCGCCCTGCGAGCGCCCACCCTTCCGGCGAGGGGAGCTCGTCCCGCCGATAGAACGCGTGCGTCCTTACCGATAGTAACGAAGTGCCTGCTATCACGACGGTGAATCCCGCCACGGTCGTCCCGTCGGCCATCCGAACACCCTCCGTTACACGCGGCTTCCCGTGCGGCGCGGCGAGGTTGCCGGGGGAAGCCCGCCCGGTCGTCCCGCCCGGTCCTTATTCCAGTTGCGCACCGAGCCGGCGCGGTTGACACGACATCATCCCGAAACAAGCCGTA
>NZ_CDWWEW010000414.1:0-4275 GCF_977966315.1 Frankia sp. CeRuru1 | reverse complement strand
CGCCAGCACGAGCGCACGCGCTACCCGCACCGTGAGCAGCGCGGTAGCGTCCCGGGTCGCGCGCACCCTCCCCCCATGGTCATCGGTGAGCCGCGCGACCTGTTCGGACCACAGGCGATTGAACGCGAGATCATCCGGTGCGGAACGGCTCGTCAGCGTCCCGTCCGCCGCTACCACCCCGTAGCCGACGGCGCTACCGGGATGGTCATCCCCCGCCCGGACTGCGTCATACCGGTCCGCCCACGGGCCAGCAACCACCCGCCCGTCCACCACCGTCCAAAACGCCGGAACCAACGCCCGATCATGGCGGGCACGCGGTCCGCGCGTCGCATCCTGCAAGGGATCGGTGCGCCCCGCATGCGGCACGGTCGGCACCCACCCGCCGGACGCGAGGGGACCGTCCGGGACGGTCGGCGCGTCGTTCCCGGCGGTCGGGAACGGAAGCGGACGGAAGACCAGCGCGACGTGATGCCGGTCCCCACGGAAGTCCCGGTACACCGCACCGGACGGCAGATCAGCGCACGCGGCCATCAAATCATCCGGATCCGCACCGGGCAGGATCATCAGATGCCGGTCACCGGTCGACGCGGGAAGCACGTAGGCCAACGGGCGGTCGTCATACGGGGTGCGCTCGTCATCAGGCACGATAGGCATGGGTCTTCGACTCCTGCTGGATTCAGGGGATGGGGATCAAGGCCCCGGGTTGGCGTTGGCCCGCCAACCCGGGAGCCGCTTACAACGGCCGGTCCGGCCGTCCGGTCATGGGGACCGTGCTTAGGGGACCCCGCTACGGGGTCGTGGGGGGCATGTCCGCCGTGCCCCTCGGGTCCACGCGGGTGGGGGGTGGGGTGACCAGCGCGTACCGGGCAGGGATCATCCCGCCACCCTGACCGAGACCACCGTGCGCAGCTCGGGTCTTCACCACCACGCTCGCGGCTTCCCATTTTTTCACCCGTGGGTACACCCACGAATAGGACATGCCGGTGTCGGCGCACAGTTCTTTCACCGTCCGTCCCTCGGGTGTGGCGAGGGACCGCCGAAGCACGGTTTCCGGGTCCGGTAGAGCCGGTATTTCCTTGCCCGTGCCTTCCCAGTCGAACCGCGCCACACTGTGATCTCCGTAGCGGACAGGTAGCCGCAGAATCAGAAGCGGAAACGCGGTGCGGATCATGGTCCGTAGGGCCTCAAAGTCTTCGTCCGCTTCCGCTTCCGTCCACCGTGCTTCTATGTCCTGCGTCAGCGTCCGTGGGTCGGCGGGGATATCCAAGGCAGACAGCTTTGTCTGTAGTTCCTCTATCTTCGCTGTGATCGGCTTCATGGCCCGGTCGACCCGGGCCACCGTCCATGCCCCTGTTTTCTCCGACAATTCGTCTGCTTGCTTATTCCAATGGGCAAGCTCGCTTTCTGTACTGAGACGTTCGCGGTTCGCGGTGTCCGCACGCTCGGCAATGTCCGCCGCGAATCGCGGATCCGACAGGCGTGCGATCACCGCTGTCCGTACGGCATCCTCCGCTACCCGCGCGTCAATGTAGTTACCGCATCCGATCGCCACGTCGACGTGGCAACGGTAGGCCCGTTTCACCTTCCCGTCCGGGTAGGGTGGTAGATGAACGTTCTTCCGGCCGTACAGTTTTGAACCGCACGGGCAGCGCAGCAGACCCGACAGGACGTGCCGCTGTCCCGCCGGACGGCCCGGCCGCCGCGAGGCCAACAGCGCGCACATCAGCCTCCAATCCTTCTCGGACACCACCGGGTCGAACCCACGGCGATTCCCGACCGCATCACCCTCCACCATGATGACACCCGCCAACGCCGGACGGATCAGCGTGTTTACCAGGGTTTTACGTGTCCACAGATTACCGTTCACCGTACGCACCCCACGCCGGTTCAACTCCGCAGCAAGCGGGGCCACCTTGATTTCACCGGCAAGCAAACGCCGGTAGCATTCCCGGACCACCGCCTGTTCCGCGTCTAGCACCGCCCTCTCCACCGGCGTACGGAGATCGCCCGGTTCCCACCCCGACGGGGCAGGAAGAAACCCGGGCATCCCAAAACCCCGACCGCCACCATGCGGATTACGCCCACGGGCCGCTTTCCGCCGGTTTCCCCTACGCACCCGCTCACTGATCTTGTCGGACTCAGCGGCGGCATCCACCATTTCTTTGCGGAAAATCCGCCTGCCTTCCGCCGTATTCAGATCATACTCTCCAGCGGACGACCAAATAAGCCGTCCTGCCCGTGCGGCTTCGACAAGCCGCTCACCCTCCATAATCTTGCGGGAAAACCGGGTCACATCAAGAACCCACACCCCCTGAGCTTCCCCGCTTTCCAACCGGGCCATAAGCCGGTCCCATTGCGGCCGGGCAACCTTCGGGTTCCACGCGCTTTTCGCATCGTCCCGCCATATCCGGCCCAGCACACCACCCCGCCGGGCGATGTCCGTCTTACCCATGTCGATCTGTTCATCGACGTTGATCACAGAGCCGTCGTCACGGTACGACAGCCGACCGTAGACGTCGATCACCGGCCGGTCGTCGTCACCGCTGTCCGTCCCGCCTGCAAGCGGTCCCTCTCGCGTCGTTGCCATGTCTCGATATTAGAATCGTCCCCAGCCTCTGGACGCGGACCCTGGCCAATGTGACGATCGGTCTGTCCGGCCGCGACGTCGCCGAACGCGGACGGGCGGCGCTCGCGGAGGTCGGGCTGGCCGGGCGGGAACAGTCCTGGCCGGTGACCCTGTCCGGCGGTGAGGCACAGCGGGTCGCGCTCGCCCGGGCGCTGGTCCGGGAGCCGGACCTCGTCATGCTCGACGAACCGTTCGGGGCCCTCGACGCCCTGACCCGGATCAGGATGCACGCCCTGCTCCAGCAGCTGTGCCGTCGTCACCGGCCGGCGGTGCTGTTCGTCACGCACGACGTCGACGAGGCGATCCTGCTCGCGGACCGGGTGCTCGTCCTCACCGAGGGACGGCTCTCCCTCGACGTTCCGGTCGATGTGGCGTCCCCTCGGCGACGGACCGACCCCGCCTTCGACCGGCTGCGTTCCACGCTGCTGGCCGAGCTCGGTGTCGACGAACTCGCCGAAGGCGATCACTGACCCGCCGCCGTCGAGCGGGCGATCTCGGGTCCGGTGGTCTGCGCCAGCAACGGCATGGTCGACGCGATGACGGCGAGGGAGGCGACGAGTCCGGTGATGACGAGCAGGTAGTACCCGGCTCCGGGTGGATGGAGGGCCTCGTCGAGCTGCGCGCGCAGGAAGAGCTGGGCCGCGAGCAACCCGGATCCGGCGGAAACGGCGGCCGTGAGCATGAGCGGGGCGACCGTTTCCAGGATGACAACATGCCTCAGCACCGTGAGTGGCGCGCCGGCAAAGCGCAGGAGGCTGAACGGGCGTTTGCGGTCGGCCAGGCCGCTGGCGACGCTGACCACCAAGCCACAACCGGCGATGGGCAGGCTGGTGAGAATCACGACGTCCGCCAGCCGCCGGTAACTGTCAAGATGCCACGAGCTCTGGGCGTCGGCCTCCGCGAAGGTCACGGGCGGAAACGTTCTCGGGTAGGCGATTCCGAGGATGGTACGGACCCGTTCGACCGCAGCCGTCGACCCGTCCGTGGCGACGACGATCTCCTCGAGGGGAAGCCGGTCCAACTCGGTGACGGACGTCCCGGCCGCCGGCCACGTGGTGTCGGCCATTGGCGAAGCCACGTCGACCACCGAGCCGCCCACGCGGAGCCGGATGGTCACGGCCTCGGCGCCGGCCGGGCAGCGACCGAGCGTCGGGACGCGGGCAAGCTGGGCACAGGAGACTAGTTCGGGCGGCAGGTATTCACGCGGATCGGAGCCGGGAGCGGCGTGGATCAGCGCGATCCCCATGACGCCTGAGGCCGAGGCCAGCGCTCGAGTCGTGGCGGAGGGGATCGAGCTGGTCGTGTTCATCGCGGCCGGGCCGTCCCTCAGCGTGGCGACAACGGTCGCGTCGCCCGCGGCCTGCCCACCGGTAGTGCCGCCGTTGTACGCGACGATGGTGGTGATGATCCCGGTCGCGCACGTGCTGACGAACAGGGCGAGCACCAGCCCGCCGATCGCGCGAAAGCCCGCCTGAGGGTTGTCGGCCAGACGACGCGCGGCGATGAGGGTGGCCGCCCGCCTGGCGCGTCAGGCCATCAGCCGGGCGCTGGCCATCGTCAGCCAGGGTCCGGCGATGATCATCCCGGCCATGGTCACCAGGATCCCGGCCAGGAAGACGACGGCCTGGGTGTGGGTGCTGGTCTTGGTG
>NZ_CDWWEW010000413.1:2285-4586 GCF_977966315.1 Frankia sp. CeRuru1 | reverse complement strand
GGTTGGGGCCGTGGGCGTGGGCTGGGCAACTGCGATCGCTCGACGGGACCCGGACCCGGGTGCGGGCTGGGGTCCGGCCGATCCGGCGGTCCGTGCGAGGGACGGGCCGTGTCAGCGGACGATGCTTCGGAACTCGCGGTGGGCCTCCAGGTCGTCAGGTCCGATTCGGTACCCGCGTGACGCCGGTCCGGATCGGACGCGAGGGAAGGGACGAGACGCCAAAGCCACCGCGTCCCGGCCTCACCGCGGTGTCCCGGCCTGACCGTACGTCCGGCAGGCCCGCGGCGTCGGCCACGTCATGTCTATCAGCGAAACATTCCTGGAACCCCGCTGATGCCCGTTACGGCTCCGAGCCGAGACCACAGGCAGCCCCAGGACCCGGGCAAGATCCCGGGCAAGACCGGCCCCGGAGGACACGCAGGGACCCCGGAGCACACGCAGGGACCCGGAGCCGCCGCCACCAGTGATCTCCAAGGTGGCCGCCGCTACCGAGCGCCCTGCCTGCACCCCCGGCCACTCGTCTCCAGCGCCTGGTAGAGTTCTGCATGTCGCCGCGGGGACGCGGAGGCAACGCGCCGCTAGCTCAATTGGCAGAGCAGCGGACTCTTAATCCGCGGGTTCGGGGTTCAAGTCCCTGGCGGCGCACCCGTAGACAGGCCTTTGACCTGCTCTCATGTATCACAGTCATGATTGACCGCTCGTTCGATGATCGTTGTGGGCAGCCTGTGAGCGGCGCGGGATCGCGGCGGCGATTTCGGCGACGACCAGGACAATCAACGGCTCACCGGCGGTCGGGGTGTACAGGCGGGTATTCCCGGCGAGACGCGCCGTCCGGTCCCGCATGACGGTCACCGCACCGTCGAGCAGATCCGCGATCGTCTTCGTCGTGGTGGCGAAGCGGGTGAACAGGGCGCAGCCGAAGGCCAGTTCCATCCCGCCCTTCGGGTCACGCACCCACAGCTCGACCAGCCCCGCGCGCACCGCCGGCCCGAGCCCGCGCAGCACCGACCACAGCACCGAACCCTTACCCGCGCGGTGGCACCGGCGACGTCGAACGTCACCTGATTACCCGTCGACGCCGGCATCCGGATGGCAAGGTCGGTGTGGACCATCGCCGGCTTCCACCGCCACCGGTAGACGAAGGTGAGCCGGGCACGCCCCCACAGCCACCACGCCAGAACGCCAGAACGCCAGAACGCCAGAACGCCAGAACGCCAGAACGCCAGAGGATGCACCCGCCAGCAGCCGCACAGCAGCATCCACACCGGGACGCGCACCTTGTCGGGTTGTCGGGTTGTCGGGTTGTGACGGCACCCGCGGGAAACGCCGGTCACCGTTGATTCTGGAGTAAACGTTCGGAAATCCTGTGGGAGGGCATGTCAGAAGCTCGGCTTGTGGTGGTCGGGTGTCGGCTCGGCCCGGGATCGGGCCTACGGTAATGCGCCGGTACCGGGTTCGGCCCACGCGGCCCTGCTGGGATCGTCGTGGCGCCCGGTGGTGTCCTGGTCTCGGGGGCGGTCGAGCCAGACGAAGAACCGTTCCAGGTCCGGGCCTTCGGGTGGCTTCCCGCCGGCCGCGGCGCAGGCGTCGAGGTAGTCGGTCAGGTAGCCGAGGGGTTCACAGCGGTTGCGTTCGGCGGTGCCGGTGATCGTCCAGACCCGGGCGGCCAGGTCGGCGGACCATCGGGCCTGGCTGCCGTAGTAGATCTTCCGGCCGACGACCGGGTTCCGCAACGCCCTTTCCGCCGCGTTGTTGTCAAGATCTAGGTCGGGGAAGTCGCGGTGGCGCGCCAGTCCGTCCCATTCGTGGTCGAGAGTGGCCAGGACCTTCTTCGCCGCCGGGTGCAGGCTGTAGATCGCCATCTCGGCGTGGCGGGCGGTGTCGATCGCGGCCAGGGCGTTCTCGAACGCTGCCTGGGTCTCGTCGTGGACACCGCTATCGGGGTCGGCTGCGGTCAGGGCCCGGTGGGCCACGTAGAGGCCGCCGAGAGCAGCAGGTGCCGGCCGTCGGGCAGCGCGGTGTCCTTCTTCGTCGTGCCGTCGGTGTTCGTGCGGGCGACGCCGAGGTGGCCCTCAAGCACGGCGGCCGAGCGGGTCGGGGCTATCCGGAAGACCACGGTGTCCGGGGCCAGGAAGACCCAGAGCCACCAGCGGTGGCCCTCCTTGCCGGCGACCTGCTCGAAGACGTGCCAACCGGTCTCGTCGGCGAACTGGAGAAGCTCGGCTACACCATCACCATCGAACCCGCCGCCTGACCCCGAACCCCCAGGTCGGCGTTCCACACGCGCGGACCAGCCAGCAC
>NZ_CDWWEW010000413.1:0-1985 GCF_977966315.1 Frankia sp. CeRuru1 | reverse complement strand
CGCCCCGACCCAGCCCCTCCGTGGTCCGGTAATTCACTCCTCAGCCAGTGGAATCAGACTGATTTGAGCGGTCCGGTGTCCCAGAGAATCATTCGAGACCGCGCCCCATCTCGTCACTCAGGATTTCGCCGGAGCGGGCCGCGAGGTCGCTCTTCCCGCTGGAGAGGGTTCCTACGAAGTCAGGGAGTGGCCACTCGTCGCCGCCGTCCTCGGTCGGGGTACTCTCCCTCACGAGAGCCAGGATCGGCGCGACCTGGGACTCGGGAAGACGGTCGATCAGCCGGTGCAGCTCATCCCGCAAGATGCTCACAGAGCAGAGGATACGGTCGCGGGAGGTCCGAGCAGCCGGATCCCTGCAGTGGAGGAGGTCGACCCCTCGGAGACTCGCCAGGTTGGGTCGGACGTGCCGCTACGACCGTTCGACCCCGCCGTGGCGGCCAGGGTGACAAGCTCGGGGATGTCCTTGCCGAATGGGGTGTTGCCGATCAGACGCGGAAGATGTCGTGGGTACCGACGCGCAGCCAGATCACGTGGGGGTCCGTTCCGTGGCCGGGCAGCGGCGACCCGTAGGTGAAGAGTGCCCGACCATCCGGCGCCCATGAGAGTTCGAAGACGCCTGGGCGCAGTTTGAAGCCCTTCACCCGCAGAGACGGGTGGAGTGCGCCCTCTGCGAGGCCACCGACGAACAGCGTCCGGGCACGCAGGAAAGCGGCGCGCTGCTCGGGTCGCAGTCGGCGGTAGTCTGCCCAGAAATGGGCGACCGCCTCGTAGGTGGGCACCCCGCTACCCTAACGGGCCGATCCCGCACCTTCCGCATCGACGCGACGTCCCGGGCGACGCCGACACAGTCATCTGCTCGCGGCGGCCGTCAGCTCGCCTTCGTGTGCGGTTCCGCGGCGAGTTCGGCGAGAAGCGCGCCGAACGAGGCTTCGGACGGGCAGATCACCGACCGGCCGGCGGCAAGATCGTCGAGGGCCTCGTCGAGGAGCCGAGCGGTCTCATGGTCAGGCTCGTCGGCCCACTCGTGAGGTTCCGGAACCGGGTACGGGAGATCGGCCGGATTTTCCATGATCCACCACCGTCCCTCATGTTCCAGCCTGTTCCAGGAAGTTATCCAACGCGGAACCTACCGCATCGATGCCCAGAGGGGCACTGTTGCATCGACGGAGTCCGGCATCGCGGATCCCGATCAGTCATGATCGAGTGATGCGTCGAGGTCGTGCCTGTCCACCGGTTCCGACGTCGGAGTTCGCGGGGTTCCGCTTCCCGCCCGAGGTCATCGTCCTGGCGGTACGGTGGTATCTGCGGTTCGCGCTGTCTTACCGGGACGTCGAGGAGCTGCTCGCCGAACGCGGCCTCGACGTTGATCACATCACGATCTACCGGTGGGTGCGGCGCTTCACCCCCCTGCTGACCGAGGCGGCCCGGCCGTGTCGGCACCGGGCTGGGGACAGGTGGTTCGTCGACGAGACCTACGTGAAGGTCGCCGGCCGCTGGACGTACCTGTACCATGCGGTCGACCAGCAGGGCCAGGTCATTGACGTCCTGGCCAGCGAACGACGCGACCAGCCCGCCGCCCGACGCTTCTTCGTTCGAGCGCTGGCCCAAGGTCGCCGGCCGAGCGAGGTCACGACCGACAAGGCGCCTGTCTACCCGCGGATCCTCGACAAGCTGCTCCCCAAGGCCTGCCACGTCGACGCCGCCCGGGAGAACAACCGGATCGAAGCCGACCACGGCCGGTTGAAAGCACGGCTCCGGCCGATGCGCGGACTGAAACGCCTCCGGTCCGTCCAAACCATCAGCACCGGACACGCCCTCGTCCAGAACATCCGCCGCGGCCACTACGAACTCGGGACCGACAGCAGCCCGCACCTGCGGCTGGCAGCCGCGTTCACCGAACTCGCCACAGCACTCTGACCGCCAGCAGCCCCCGGCCGCTGGCATGCCCCGCCTTCGCCGAACGCAAGGGACTGTAAAACCAACGG
>NZ_CDWWEW010000412.1:0-4290 GCF_977966315.1 Frankia sp. CeRuru1 | reverse complement strand
CCTCAGGTCGCACGGGGACCGCTCCTCAGGTCCTCAGGCGGATCGCCGCGTCGGGGGCGTCTTCGAGGTCGGCGTCCTTGAGGCCGTCCTCGAGGAGGTGGTCTTGGCCGCGGAGGTCTTGGCGGGCGGCGTCTTCGTGGCGTTCGTCTTCGCGGTGCTCTTCGTCGAGGACGGCGTCTTCCGGGCGGTCGACCTCGTGCCCGGGGCCGACGAGGCACCCTTGACCGAAGAGGTACGGCCGCCCCGCCGCCCATCGGACGCCTCGTCACCGGACGCCTCGTCGGACCCCTCGTCACCGGACGCCTGGCCGTCGGGCACCCTGTCGTCGGGCACCCTGTCGTCGGGCCCCTTGTCGTCGGGCACCCTGCCGGTGACCCCGGCCGCCGCGGGCCCCGCGTCACCACCTGCTATGGCCGCACCACCAGCCGCCACGGCCGCACCACCAGCCACGGCCGCTTCGCCGGGCCGTCCGGCGCGGGCGGCGGCGATGCTCGCGCGCAGCGCCGCCATGAGGTCGCCGACCGGCTCGCCGGCCAGCCCGCCCGGCGAGGCCACAACCTCGCGACCGGCGACCTTCGCGTCGATCACGGCCTGCAGGGCCTCACGGTAGTTGTCGGTGTACCTGGTGGGGTCGAAGTCGGCTGCCAGGGTGTGGATGAGCGAGGCGGCCACCGACAGCTCCTGCGGGCGCACCGCGATGTCCTCCTCGAGGAACGGAAAGTCCGGTTGCCGCACCTCGTCCGGCCAGACCATGGTCTCCAGGACGAAGACGCCGCCACGCACCCGGAGCGTCGCGAGCTGCTCGCGTTGCCGCAGGGCTATCTTCACCAGCGCGACACGGCCCGAGGCGGCCAGCGCGTCGCGAAGGAGAACGTAGGGTTTGGCGCCGGTGCGGTCGGGCTCGACGTAGTAGCTCTTCGCGAAGTAGATCGGGTCGACCTGCTCCAACGGGACGAACTCCAGCACGTCGATCGCCCGGGAGGTGGACAGCGGGAGATTCGCGAAGTCCTCGTCGGTGAGTACGACGGTCTCCCCGTCCGGCAGCTCGTAGCCCTTGGCAATGTCGGCGTAGTTGACCTCGTCCCCGTCGGCCTCCGCCACTCTCCGGTATCGGATACGAGACCCATCCGACCGTCTAACCTGGTGAAACGCGACATCCCGTTCCTGGGTCGCCGAGTAGAGCCTCACCGGGATGGACACCAGGCCGAAGGAGATCACGCCCTTCCAGGTCGCACGCATGTTCGCCCCTCACGTCACGTACCCCTATGGTGTCCCACCGGAGGCCCACGAGTAAGCCAGACAGGCGAAAAGCTTGAACCTATCAGCAGGCGAAAATCTCCAGGGCACCAGCCACCCTGGAGACACGCCGGAGAACACCGATGGCCGGCGGGGGATATATGTGCAGGAGGGCGGAACGTACCCAGGACGGGAAGCCTGGTGCGAGCGGGGCACGGAGCCGGGAACGGCGCGGGAGCCGGGAGTGGGATGAGTGACGGACACCACCGCCACGTCCGTGACGAGGCCGGCCCGGCCGATGGCGCGTGAGGACCACCCGTTCCGGGCACATCGCGATCCGGACCCTGGACAGGTTCGGATCGTCCATTTTCCGGCGCCCACCCCAGCGGGTCGCCGTAACGACGAGCGCAGGAGGACGTCCCCATGGGAGCACCCACCGACCTTCCGGCATCCGATCTCCCGATCGAGGCGCCCGACGCCGACGCCGTCGAGCAGGCCCGGGAGATACGTCCGGCCGACCCGGCGCCGCGCTGGCTACCTTCGGCACCACCCGTCGAGGCCGACGAGTACGACGTCGTCGAGCAGAGCATCGTGGTCGAGACCGACGAGGACGACGACTACCGCTGACGACGACTACCGCTGACCCGACTACCGCTGACCCGGCGCCACCCCGCGCGAGCGACGGGCAGGCCGGCTGGTTCCGTTTCGACGAACGCCGGCCGGTCGGACCCCGCGGGTACTGTTGACCGCATCAACCAGGAGGTGCGCCATCAGCCAGGAGGTGCGCCGGTGACCGCCGAGCCAGCCCCGCCCGACACACGACCGGGCAGGGCTCCCCGGCTCCCCCGCACCGCGCGCCGCTTCCAGCTTCTGGGAGCCGCCCGCGAGGTCTTCGTCGCCCAGGGCTACCACGCGGCGGCGATGGACGAGATCGCTGAGCGGGCCGGCGTCAGCAAACCGGTGCTGTACCAGCACTTCCCCGGCAAGCTCGAGCTCTATCTCGCGCTGCTCGACGAGCACGCCACCCAGCTGGTGACGAGCGTCCAGGACGCGCTCGCCTCCACCTCGGACAACCACGCGCGCATCGCCCGGTCCATCCGAGCGTACTTCGACTTCGTCAACGACCCCTCTGGGGCGCACCAGCTCGTGCTGGAGTCGGACCTGCGCAACGAGCCCGCGGTCCGTCAGCGCATCGAGACCGCCTTCGCCCAGTGCGTGCGGGCCATCGCCGCGACGATCGTCGCCGACACCGGGCTGCCCCAGGACGAGGCCGACCTGCTCGCGGTCGGGCTGGTCGGGCTGGCCGAGACGGCGTCGCGCTGGTGGCTGGTCCGCGGTGCCACCGTGGAAAAGGAACGGGCCATCGAGTCGATGGTGGAGCTGGCCTGGCGCGGCATCGGCGGCTACCCCCGCCAGGAGCACCGGGATGCCACGCGCACGAACACGGAGCCGCACGAGGAGGTGCCCCCCGCCGGCTGACGTCGTCCGGTGTACCGGGTGTACCGGGTGTACCGGGCGAGCGTTTGTCGGGTGAGCGGGTGTGCCCGGAGCGAACACGCCGCCCCTGCCGCGGTGGAGAAGTCCCGGAAGCCATAGTGTGGGCGGTGATTCAAGATCGGCGGCTCTCGTCCGCCGGCGGTAGGTCCGACGAAGGCGGAGGTCATCGGGTGGAGGTCAAGATCGGCGTCCGGCAGGTCAGTCGGGAGCTGGTGCTGGAGAGCAGCCAGTCCCCGGAGGCTGTCGCCGCGCTGGTGAATGAGGCGGTCAAGGCCGACAACGGGGTGCTGACCCTCGTCGACGACAAGGGCCGGCAGGTGATAGTGCCGATCGCGTCGCTGGCCTACGTGGAGATCGCCGCGACCACGACCCGACGGGTGGGCTTCGGCGCCGTCTAGGTCCCGGCCGACCACCGGCAGCGGGCCGGCGGCCGGCCCACCGGGGAGCCGACCGGCGTCGCCGCGCCGGTCGGCGGGCCCGGATCAGGCGGACAGGCCCAGCGACGCCATCCGCCGGCCATGCGCCGCCATGATGCGGTTGAAGATCGCCGCCAGCGCCTCCAGGTCGCCGACCCCGACCAACAGCCCGGTGAGCGCGTCGCGATCGACTCCGACCCGCTGGGCCTGCGTGAGCGCCTCACCGACGAGCCGACGGGCCCACAGCGCCAGCCGCCCGGCCACCGTCGGGTTGGCGCTGATCGCCGCGCGTACCCGCTCGACCGCGAAGGCTGCGTGCCCGGTGTCGTCGAGCACCTTCAGAACCAGTTCGCGCGACGGTGACGGAAGCCGCGCCGCGATCTCGCGATAGAAGTCCGCCGCGATGTTGTCCCCCACGTAGGCCTTCACGAGGCTCTCCAGCCAGTCGGCCGGAGCGGTCGAGTTGTGGAAGGCGGTCAGTGGCGCGATGAACGGGGCCATCGCGAGCTCCCGGTCGACGCCGAGCCGGTCCAGCTCGTCGCTGATGGCCTGGAAATGGGCGAACTCGGCGGCGGCCATCTTCGCCAGGGCGATCTTGTCGGCAACAGTCGGTGACATCCGCGCGTCGGTGGCCATGCGCTCGAAGGCGGTCAGCTCGCCGTAGGCGAGCAGGCCCAGTAGATCCACGGTCGCCTGATCCACGGTCGGCGCGGGTCCGGCATCCGGGGACGGGGGCACCCGATTGTCAAAGTCACCTACCTGACCGGGGGTGGTGATGGCGATGGGTGTCGCCGGGCCGGCCGGAGTCCGTGTCGTCTGTGCCACAGGCGCGATTCTGACACCCGCCGCAGTCGCTGTCGGCAAACACTCCTGCTAAGGAGCCCCCACCCGGGGTTACACCGGCTATACTGGGGAGTAGCCAGGGATCGTTATGTCACCTCGGCCGCCGTGTAGCAGGCGTCGCCTCGTCACCTGTGCATCCAGAGTTGCCATCGAGGGCACCGGGGCACATGATTTTCGGGTCGCGGGCGCCGCGCGGCTCACCGCGAGCGGGTTCAGCGTAGACACCGCTCAGAGAAGACCAGGAGCGTCCCGCTGTCCGTCACAGCTGAAGTACCCACGGATGATCTAACTCCCTACG